>CAZPZQ010000317.1:0-3756 GCA_964590745.1 uncultured Mycobacterium sp.
TGATGGCGATGAACTCCACGCCCTTGAGGCCCTGTTCGATCATCCGGTTGACGGCATTGACACCGCCGCCGCCGATACCCACGACTTTGATCACGGCCAGATAGTTGTGCGGTGGGCTCATCGGTTGTCTTCCTCCCTGGGTGGGACTGGCTGGGACTAACAGGGTTGGTACCGTCCTGGCAAACTCTCAACCTCAACCAGAGGTTTAGCGTTATGTCAGGTTGGTCTGCGCAAACAGAACGGTAGGGCCGCCACGCCAGCTATCCCGGCAGGCGCGCCGATGCGAGGCGGGCGAATTTCCCGGCGAGCGTTATTTCACCGTGGGCAAATCCGGGCTGGAGACGTCATAGGTCCGTCCGGATTGGGTCAGCAACGCCGCGAGCTTCTGCGCCTTCTCCGCGGTCCGGTCGGTATTGCCCCAGATAACCACCCGGCCATCGGTCAGGGTCAGCGTGATCGAGTCGACCGAGGGTGCGGCGACCCGGCTGACCTGACCGGCCACCTCGGGCCGCAGCGCGGTCATCACCTGCAGCGCGGCCCGGGTGGCCGGGTCGGCGGGGCTGGGGTTGTCGACCTCGAGGTAGGGCAGCAACTGCGGTGGCGGTGCCGTCGCGAAGTCGACTCCGTCCCGGTCGAACAGATGCGGTCCATCCGGAAAGTCCTGCACCACCACGGGGATCCGTTCGGTGACGGCAATCCGCAGCGCCGACGGATACTGACGCTGCACCCGCACACTGGCGACCCGTCGGATAGCCGCGACCCGATCGGCGATCCGGCCGGTGTCGATCTGCAGCAGCGGTGTGCCCAACCGCACGCTCGCCGCGTCGAGCACTTCGGCCCGGGGCACCGCATCGATCCCCACGACTTCGACGCTGCGCGCCGACATCACCGGCGTGAAATACAGGATGAGCCCGACGCCGACCACGATCAGCACGGCCAGCACCGTCACCAACGCCACCCGCAGGCCGCGGACCGCCCCGCGTGAGACGGCCGGCGGCTGGTCGGCCAGACGACCCCAGACCCGACGTTTGGCCTCTCGTCGGGCCCGCTCAATGGCCTCGGCGCGCTGCTGGGCTGCCCGCCGTTCGGCCCGTTCCCGGCGGGCCCGGCGACGCGGGCCTTCGACTGCGGCCGGGTCGGGCTGCGCCGTCGACTCGGCGCTGGGCTCCGCCGCGCCGCCGTCCGGTGGGACGCCGACGGACTCAGCGCCTCGCTCGTCGGCGTCCTCGACGCGCTCGGCGCCGTCGATGTCCGGATCCACCGCGTCGGTCGGTGGCCCGCCAGCGTCATTCGGTTGCATCGTCACAACACCCTCGGCCGCCCGGGCACGTTCCGGTTGGCACGCGCCCGCAGCGCGGCCACGATCTCCGGACCCAGCATGGTCACGTCGCCGGCCCCCATCGTGACTATGACGTCACCGGGGCCGGCCACCGCGGCCACCGCCTCGGCCACCGCGGAAAAGTCCGGCACATAGTGCACTGGTGCGCTGACGTGCTCAGCGACGCTGGCGCCGCTCACCCCGGGCAGCGGTTGCTCGCGGGCGGCGTAGACGTCGAGCACGAAGACCTCGTCGGCAGCATCGAGCGCACGGCCGAACTGGCTGGCGAAAGCGTCTGTCCGCGAGTACAAGTGGGGCTGGAACACGACCAGGCTGCGGCCGGGACTGTCCGCGGACCCGCTCTGCTGCAGCATGGTGCGGACAACGGCCAGCGTCGCACTGATCTCGGTCGGGTGGTGGGCGTAGTCGTCGCCGACCACACCGACCAACTCGAACCGGCGGCGCACCCCGTCAAACCCGCTCAGCCCGTCGAGCACCGCGCCGGCCGGGGCGCCGACCTCGATCGCGGCCAGCAGTGCCGCCAGCGCATTGAGCGCCATGTGCCGGCCGGGCACCGACAGGCGCATCACCTGCAGATCGGGCTGGCCGGCCACAGTGATCTGCGCGACCGCCCCGCTGCCCTGCTGTTCGAAGGCCAGCAGCCGGGCCGCCAACGGGGCGCTGCCGCTGCCGCCGTCACCGGGCGCGGCCGAGCCGTACCGCAGCACCCGCACGCCCTGCTGCGCGCTCCGGTCGGCCAGCGCGGCCGCACCCGGGTCATCGGCACAGGCCACCAGCGCCCCGCCCGGGGCCAGGCGCCTGACGAACGCATCGAAAACCGCGGCGTAGGCAGCCGTACTGCCGAAGAAGTCCAAGTGGTCGGACTCGATATTGGTGACCACGGCGACGTTCGGGCGGTATTCCAGCAGCGAACCATCGCTTTCGTCGGCCTCGGCAACAAAGCAGTCGCCGCTGCCGTGATGCGCGTTGGTGCCGGCCTCGCCCCACTCACCTCCGACCGCGAAGGAGGGGTCGAGGCCGCACTGCTGCAACGCCACCACCAGCATCGATGTCGTCGTCGTCTTGCCGTGCGTGCCGGTCACCATCAATGTGGTGCGGTTGGCCATGAGTTTGGCCAGCACGGTGGGCCGCAGCAGCACCGGGATCCCGCGGCGCCGGGCTTCGACCAACTCGGGGTTGGACCTGGGGATGGCCGCATGCGTGGTGACCACCGCCGTGGCACCACCGGGCAACAGATCCAGCGCCGACGCGTCGTGGCCGATCCGGATGTGCGCGCCCCGGGCGCGCAGCGCACGCACCCCCCGAGAATCTTTGGCGTCCGATCCCGACACCAGCCCACCGCGGTCCAACAAGATACGTGCGATGCCGGACATCCCCGCTCCCCCGATGCCCACCATGTGCACCCGGTGCAGTTCGGCCGGCAGTTGGACCGTGGTCACGGTCGGCTCCGTGTCGTCGCGCGTGCCTGTCGCGCGTTGGCCGCCACGTCTAATGCAACCTTGGCCACCCGCAGCGCCGCATCGGGGTGGCCGGCCTGCGTCGCCGCATCCGTCATCGCCGCCAGCCGCGCTTCATCAGTGCACAACGCGGTCACCGTATCCGCCACGAACTCGGCCGTCAGGTCGGCGTCATCGACCAGCAGTCCGCCCCCGGCGCTCACCACCGGCAGCGCGTTGAGCCGCTGCTCGCCGTGGCCGATCGGCAACGGCACGTAGATCGCCGGCAGACCGACCGCGGAAACTTCGGCGACCGTCATCGCCCCGGACCGACAGATCGCCAGGTCGGCGGCGGCGTAAGCCAACTCCATCCGGTCCAGGTAGGGCAGCGCGACATACGGCGGATCGCCGGCGGCGGGTTCTGGAAGCGCCAACGTGTTCTTCGGCCCGTGCGCGTGCAGTACCGAAACCCCGGCGGCAGCAAGACTTTTGGCAGCGGAGGCGACGGCCCGGTTGATCGACTGCGCGCCCTGCGACCCGCCGAACACTAACAGCACCCGGGCGCCGTCGGCGAAACCGAACCCGGCGCGGGCGACCGACCGCATGCCCGCTCGGTCCAACGCGGTGATCGTCGCCCGGACCGGGACGCCGACCACCTCGGCGCGCCGCAGTCCGCAGTCGGCAACGGCCGACAGGACCCGGCGTGCGGTGCGGGCACCGATCCGGTTGGCCAGTCCAGCCCGGGCGTTGGCCTCGTGGATCACCACCGGAACGCGGCGACGCCGGATTCCGCCCGCGGCCAGGTACGCCGGCAGGGCCACATAGCCGCCGAAGCCCACCACCACATCGGCGTTCACCCGATCCAGCACCGCTCGGGTCTGGCGCACCGCTCGGCGAACCCGCAGGGGCAGTCCAGCCTGGTCCTCGCCGCGCGTGCGCGGCAACGGTACCGGCGTGATCAACTCCAGCCGATATCCGCGC
>CAZPZQ010000317.1:3766-4062 GCA_964590745.1 uncultured Mycobacterium sp.
CTCCAGCCCGCGCGCCGTGCCCAACACGGTGATCCTGACCTGCGGGTCCAGCGCGGTCAGTGCGTCAGCGACGGCCATCGCGGGCTCGACATGGCCGGCGGTACCGCCACCGGCCAGGACGACCGATATCGCCGCAGGGCGATTCGGTTTCGTGACCGAGTCGTTCACCCGTAACGCTGACCTTCCAGTGCGCGTGCCCGACCGCGTGCCGGGCGCAGGCCGGCATGGCGTCGCCCGCTTCCATGCTGCCTTCCCCCCGAGCCGGCGGGGCCCGCAGCGCCGGGCAACGGCCGACC
>CAZPZQ010000318.1:0-4041 GCA_964590745.1 uncultured Mycobacterium sp.
AGCACCGCCACCCCGGTCGGCGCGTAGCCCTCGTAGGTGACCGCCTGGTAGTCGGCGCCACCGGCCTCCTCGCCGGCGCCGCGTTTGCGGGCCCGCTCGATGTTGTCGTTGGGCACCGAGTTCTTCTTGGCCTTCTGGATGGCGTCGTAGAGCGTCGGGTTGCCGGCCGGATCGCCCCCGCCGACCCGGGCCGCAACCTCGACGTTCTTGATCAGCCGGGCGAAGTTCTTGCCGCGCCGGGCGTCGATGACGGCCTTCTTGTGCTTGGTGGTGGCCCACTTGGAGTGGCCGCTCATTCCCGTCCTACCTTCACTAGCCTTCACTATCCACTATCACCGAGAAAAGTTCGCCCGACGAGTCTACGTGCTCATCCCGGAAGCCCGGCAGGCGTGCGCCGCCCGGCACGGTCAGGGGATTGGCGATCGAGCGGTGTGCCCGGCGGCCGTGCGATCGGCCGGCGCGCCGGGCGATGGCCGGGGACCGGGACCAAACCGCCGCCGGCCCACCGCCGCGACCAGGACAGCGGCCGCGCCGACGACGATCAGCGTCCACTGCACCAGCGCACCCCAGCGCGCCGCCGGGGTCAGATGAGTTTTCCGCCGCACCGAGGTGTCCAGATACGCCGGCGCGAAGTACCCGGTCCTGGCCACCTCCGCGCCGTCCGGAGCGATCACCGCACTGATCCCGGTGGTGCTGGCGACCACAACGTACCGGTCGAGTTCGACGGCGCGGACTTTGGAGAAGGCCAGCTGCTGCTCACTCATCAGTTCGCCGAACGTGGCGTTGTTGGCCGGCACCACCAGCAGTTCGGCGCCGTTTCGCACCGACTGGCGCAGGGCTTCGTCGAAGGTCACCTCCCAGCAGGTTCCGACGCCGACCGGAACGCCGGCGGCGTGCACCACCCCGGTGCTGCGGCCCGCCGTGATGTAGCCGTACCCGCGTCCGTGCGGGGCGAGGTGGGCGAACAGCCACGGCATGGGCAGGTACTCGCCGAACGGCTGCACGAACTGCTTGGTGTGCCGCTCGCCCGGCCCGCCGGTCGGGTCCCAGACGATCACCGTGTTGGTGTAACCGGGGTAGTCGGGGTCGGTGCCCGGCACCATCAGCAGGGCACCGACCAGGATCGGCACGCCGACCGCCTGGGCGGCGACGCTGATCTGGCGGCCGGCATCCCAGTTGAGCAGCGGATCGATGTCCGATGAGTTCTCCGGCCAGACCACGAACGCGGGTCGCGGCGCCCGGCCGGCGCGAATATCCTCGGCCAGTTGCACTGTCTCGCGAACGTGGTAGTCGAGGACGGCACGCCGTTGTGCATTGAAGTCGTGCCCCAGCCGGGGCACACTGCCCTGCACCGCCGCCACCGTCACCGAGGGGCCGTCCGCCGACGCGGCGTGTCGGGCCAGCGGCCAAGCCACCGCCGCAAGGCCCAACACGGCGCACGCGCAGGCGCCGGCCAGCACCGTCGTCCCGGATAAACCGGTCCCCGCAGCGGTGCGTCGTGTTGGGCCTTGCCGCGCCGCGACGTCCGCCACGATCGCGGTCAGGCTAGCGCCGAGCAGGACCACCGCCGCTGACAGCAACGGAGCCCCACCCAGCCGCACCAGCGGCAGCAGCGGGCCGTGCGTCTGACCGGTCGCCACGCCGCCCCACGGGACCCCGCCGAACGGCACCCATGATCTCAGCCATTCCGACACCGGCCACAGCGCCGCGAACCACACCGGCCAGCCCGGCAACCGCCGCACCGCCACGGCGGCGACACCAAACAACGGGGTGAACCCTGCACCCAGCAATGCCAGCCCCAGCCACGCCAGCGGCCCGGCGAACGCACCGGCCCACGTCACCAACGGCAGGTAGAACGCCAGACCGAAAACCAAGCCGTAGCCCAGACCACCGACCAGAGTGGTGGCCCGATCCGTCAACACCCACGTGAACAGCGCGAACGCCGGGACTGCCGTCCACCACCAGTTGACCGGTGCAAAACTCGTCCAGAACAGCAGGCCAGCCGCCCCGGTAAGGCCCAGCCGCATCAGCTGAGACCGAACTGCACGATATCGACGACCGTGCGGTCGCCGTTCACCAGCGGGCAACTACCGGTGACTTACCAGTGCACGTTTGACGGCCTTGACGGCCGATGTCACGGAGTGGGTGCGCCCGGCTGACCGGGTGCCGGGGCTCCCTGCGGAGCGTCCGCCGGTGCACCGGGCGCCGGGGCAACCGGATCCCCGGGCGGCGGCGCCGGTGGTGGCGGCGGTGCCGGTGGCGGCGGCGGACCGCCGCCCTGCATGAACGGTGCGGTAGCCAGGAACTGGCTGGTGTGGCCGGTGGGCAGCATCCCCCCACCCGCGATCACCGCGCCGGCAACAAGCCCGGCCAGGCCTACGGCGAGCACGGGCTGCCTGCGAACGTGACGCATCCTTGTCTCCTCATCTCGGTCGACCAGGTCACCCTACCTGGTCGCCACGCAGCGCGACCATGTTTGGTCGGATCGCCTCACGCCCGCCCACCGGCGATGTCGACGAACAACCGGTGGATGCGTCGATCGCCGGTCATCTCCGGGTGAAACGCCGTCGCCAACACCCGGCCCTGTCGAACCGCCACCACGTGCTCGGCCCGGTCTTTGGTGCGAGCCAGCACCGCGACGCCCGGGCCCACCCGTTCCACCCAGGGCGCGCGGATGAACACCGCGTGCACCGGTTCGTCGAGGCCGGCGAACGCGACATCACCCTCGAACGAGTCGACCTGCCGCCCGAACGCGTTGCGCCGCACCGTCAGATCAATACCGCCTAACGGTACCGCCGCCCGACCGTCCGCGCCGGCGTCCAGAATCTCACTGGCCAACAGGATCATCCCGGCGCACGCCCCGTAGGCCGGCATGCCGCCGGCCAGCCGCGCGGCCAGCGGCTCGGCCAGCTCCAGCTCTGCTAGCAAGTGGCTCATGGTGGTCGACTCCCCGCCGGGAATGACCAGCGCGTCAACGGCATCCAGCTCGGTGCGGCGGCGTACCGGCATCGGATCGGCGCCGGCGCCACGCAGCGCGGCGAGGTGTTCGCGGATGTCGCCCTGCAGCGCCAGCACGCCGATACGCGGCGGGCTCACCGCACGGTCGGCTCGCCGGTGTACGGGTACCTGGTCAGCCCCTCCTGCACCACCGCTGCCACCATGTTGCCGCTCCGGTTGAAGATCTTGCCCTCGCACAGCGCGCGTCCGCTGCCGGCGGACGGCGACGACTGGTTGTAGAGCAACCACTCGTCGGCCCGGAACGGCCGCAGAAACCACATCGCATGATCCAGCGAGGCAACCTGCAGGCGATCGCGCTCGTCCGGGTGCACCGACCACGACGTGCCCAGCAAGGTGAGGTCACTCATGTAAGCCAGCGCGCAGATGTGCAGCACCTGGTCGTCCGGCAGCGGGTCGCGGTGCCGAAACCACACCTGCTGCTCGGCGACCTTGCCGGGAACGTGTGGCAGCTGGTCGGTCGGCACTCGGCGCAGGTCCCATTCCTGGAACTGTTTGAAGCCGTCGTCGTCGAACGCCTTCATGCTGTCGATGTCGGGAATGTCCTCCGGGGCGGGTGCGCCCGGCATCGCGTCCTGATGGGTGATGCCGTGCTGGGCGGTCTGAAAGGACGCCTGCATGTGGAAAATGGCCTCGCCGTGCTGCACCGCACTGACTCGGCGGGTGCAGAACGACCCGCCGTCGCGCACCCGCTCGACCAGAAAAACGGTGGGCGCCACCGGATCTCCCGGCCGCAGGAAATAACCGTGCAGGGAGTGCACCCGGTAGCGCGGGTCAACGGTGCGCACCGCCGACACCAGCGACTGGCCGGCTACTCGGCCGCCGAAGGCACGGTTGCGGTTTCCGGGTGCTTCATTGACGACGGTGCTGCGGAAGATGTTGATCTCGAGCTGCTCGAGATCAAGGATCCCTTCGATCGCCACGAAATGTTTTTACCAGCCGCGCTCGGCGAGCCGGTGCGGCGCCGCGATCTCCTCGACGTTGATGCCGACCATGGCCTCACCCAGCCCGCGCGACACCCGGGCC
>CAZPZQ010000319.1:0-4039 GCA_964590745.1 uncultured Mycobacterium sp.
GTCCGACATACCCGGTGTCGCCGGCTTGCCGATCAACCTGCCCGCCGGCATCTAGCCGATCTCGTACACGCCATCGCGGTACCCTCGCACCACCGAGGTTTCGGTGCCGGTGTGAAACCACCGACGCGCGCTGGCGCGCCGCTACTGGGTGCCCAGCGGGTCGATGGTCCAGGCGATGTAGAGCATCGCTGCACTCACCGTCGCCAAGGTGGTGCAGTCCTGTCCCCTGCCGCGGACCACCAGGACACCGGCCCGCTCGTCGGACAGCAGCAGGCGCAGCACCGCAGCGGCACCCACACCGATGCCGATCAACAGCGCCCCTCGGCGCCAAAAATTCGCTCCGGCCAAGGCGAAAGCCGACGCGAAGATCACCACGACCACCAGGACGGGCCAATGTTCGGTGATCACCCGACGAGCGTCGACGCGTCTCACCGGGCGCCCTCGGCGCGCACCTCGGCTCGTTCGACCACGTTGGTGAGCAAAAACGCCCGGGTCAGCGGCCCCACCCCGCCCGGATTGGGCGACACGTAACCGGCCACCTCCCACACCTCCGGGTGCACGTCACCGACCAGCCCGTCGGCGGTACGGCTGACCCCGACGTCGACCACCGCAGCCCCCGGGCGCACCATGTCGGCGGTCAGCAGGTGTGGCACCCCGACCGCTGCGATGACGATGTCAGCCTGTCGGGTCAGCCCGGCCAGATCGCGGGTTTTGGTGTGGCACAACGTCACTGTCGCGTTCTCCGAGCGGCGTGACAACAGCAGGCCGAGCGGCCGCCCGACCGTCACACCCCGGCCGATCACCACCGCGTGGGCACCGGCGATTTCGATGTCATAGCGCCGCAGCAGGTGCACGATGCCGCGCGGGGTGCACGGCAACGGCGCCGGGGTGCCCAGCACCAGCCGGCCCAAATTGGTCGGGTGCAACCCATCGGCGTCTTTGCCCGGGTCGACGCGTTCCAGCGCCGCGTTCTCGTCCAAGTGCTTGGGCAGCGGCAGTTGCACGATGTAGCCGGTGCAGTCCGGATTGGCGTTCAGCTCATCGATGGTGGCGTTGAGCTGTTCAGTGCTGATATCGGCGGGCAGGTCGCGCCGGATCGAGGTGATGCCGACTTTGGCGCAGTCGGAGTGCTTGCCCCGGACATAGGTCTGCGATCCAGGATCGTCGCCGACCAGGACGGTACCCAGGCCCGGCGTGTGTCCCGCCTCGGTCAGTTTGGCTACCCGCTGCGTGAGGTCGACGAAGATCTCGTCGCGCGTGGCTTTGCCGTCCAACGTGATAGCACCCACGCCCGTCATTCTGGCATCGGCGGTGCGGTCGCCCCGCGCTAGGCCGGTTATCACGTCGTGCTGGCTGCACCGACCCCGTTGTGGCGGTCGCTACTCGCACTTCCGCTGCTCAACGACAGGCTCGGCGAGAGTGTCCGGCCCCCGCTTATAGGCTGCCGCTATGGCCGCGCCCGACGTCTTCAGCCCCGCCCGACTGGGGCCGGTCACCTTGCGCAACCGGATCATCAAGGCGGCGACGTTCGAGGCGCGCACCCCGGACGCGCTGGTCACCGATGACCTGATCCGATTCCATCAACTGCCCGCCGCTGGCGGGGTCGGCATGACCACGGTCGCCTACTGTGCGGTCGCGCCGGGCGGGCGAACGTCGGGCAACCAGATCTGGATGCGCCCGGACGCGGTCGCGGGACTGCGGCGGCTCACCGAGACGGTCCACGCCGAGGGAGCAGCGGTCAGCGCGCAGATCGGTCATGCCGGCCCGGTCGCCGACGCGCGCTCCAACAAAGCCCGGGCACTGGCGCCGATGCGGTTCTTCAACCCGATCGGGATGCGGTTCGCCGACATCGATGACGTCATCGAGCAGCACGCCACCGCGGCCCGGCTGGCCGTCGACGCCGGCTTCGACGCGGTGGAGATCCACTTGGGCCACAACTATCTGGCCAGCTCGTTTCTCAGCCCACTGATCAACCGCCGGTCCGACGAGTTCGGCGGTTCGCTGGAAAATCGGGCTAAAGTGGCCCGCAGGATCGTGCTGGCGGTCCGTCGTGCGGTCAATCAGCAGATCGCCGTGACGGCGAAGCTGAACATGAGCGACGGTATCCCCGGCGGCATCAGCCTCGACGAGGCGTTGACCACCGCGAGATGGCTGCAGGACGACGGCGGGCTGGACGCGCTGGAACTGACCGCGGGCAGCTCGCTGGTCAATCCGATGTATCTGTTCCGCGGCCACGCCCCGGTCAAGGAGTTCGCCGCCGTCTTCAGGCCGCCGCTGCGCTGGGGAATCCGGATGACCGGGCACAAGTTCCTGCGCGAATACCCATACCACGACGCTTACCTATTGTCGGATGCCCGGCTGTTCCGCGCTGAGCTGTCGATGCCGCTGATCCTGTTGGGCGGCATCACAAACCGCGAAACCATGGAGACCGCGATGACCGAGGGATTCGAATTCGTCGCAATGGCGAGGGCGTTGCTGGCCGAACCCGATCTGGTCAACCGAATCGCCGCCGACGCCGGCTACCCCTCGGCGTGTATCCACTGCAACCAGTGCATGCCGACCATTTATCGTCGAACCCACTGCATAGTCACCGGCGCGCCGGACCGCGCGCCGACGATGCGCGCCGACTAACGGCGCGAGGAGAAGGCGGGCCATCAGCCACCGCGCGCCGACGATGCGCGCCGACTAGCGGCGCGAGGTACAAACGGACCGTTGGGTGTGGCTGATACGGCCCCGCACCCGAAGCGGATAAAGTTGGGCCGATGAGTCGACCAGCCCCGCCGCTGCTGACCGTTCGGCACGACGGGTCGCAACCCACCTTCGCCCCTGGCCATGACGTCGTCGTCGGCCGGGACGTGCGCGCCGACGTCCGGATCCCGCACCCGCTAGTGTCGCGCGCGCACCTGCTGCTGCGCTTCGATCAAGGTCGCTGGGTGGCGATCGACAACGGCTCGCTGAACGGGGTGTTCGTCAACGGCCAACGGGTACCGCTGGTCGACATCCGAGACGGCCAGAGCATCAACCTGGGTAACCCGGACGGGCCGCGGCTCACCTTCGAAGTGGGACGGCATGCCGGACAGGCCGGCCGTCCACCACAGACCTCCTCAATGCGGATAGCCCGACCCGGCTTCGCCCGGCCGGCTACGCCGGCACATCCGGGCTGGGCGCCCCGTCCGGGCTTGCCCGACGCCGGTCACCACCCGAGCCAGCCCTATCCCGCCGGCCCGGTGCGCCCGCCCAGCGGCGCTCGCCCGCAGTCGGCGGCGCCCTATTCCCGGCCGCATCCCAGTCCGGCATCGCCGTATCCACCGGCTTACTCGGCGGGTCAGCAGGTTGAAGCGCCGCTGCGTCCGCCCCCTGCTCCGCCGCCCGCGCCGCCGCCGCCGACCCAGCGGGCGCCGGTGGCAGCCAAGCCTCCGGAGGAGTCCAACCTTGCAACGCGGATGATCGAGATTCTGCGTCCCGCGTCGCCGCACGAGGCACCGGCCGATGCGGTGACCATCGGCCGGGCCACCGACAACGACATCGTCATCGCCGACGTGCTGGCGTCTCGGCACCACGCGATGCTCATCCCGACACCGCTGGGTACCGAGATCCGGGACAGCCGCAGCATCAACGGGACGTTCGTCAACGGAGTCCGGATCGGGTCGGCCATCCTGACCGAGGGCGATGTGGTCACCATCGGCAACGTCGACCTGACCTTCACCGGCGGAACCTTGGTCCGGCGCACCGAAGCCGCTACCCGCACCGGCGGATTGGAAGTGCGCGACGTCTGCTTCGACGTCGAGGGCGGAAAGCGGCTGCTGAACAACATCACCCTGACCGCCCGCCCGGGCACGCTGACCGCGATCATCGGCGGTTCCGGCGCCGGCAAAACGACGCTGTCCCGACTCATCGCCGGCTACACGCGGCCCACCTCCGGCACGGTCACCTTCGAGGGCCACAACATCCACACCGAGTACGCTTCGCTGCGCAGCCGGATTGGGATGGTGCCGCAAGACGACGTGGTGCACCGCCAATTGACGGTGAACCAGGCGCT
>CAZPZQ010000320.1:0-4032 GCA_964590745.1 uncultured Mycobacterium sp.
GCCAAATCCACGGAGCCGGTGGCGATTGTGGGGGTGGGGTGTCGGTTTCCCGGTGGGGTGGGTTCGCCGGAGGATTTGTGGGATGTGGTGGTGGGGGGTCGGGATGTGGTGTCGGGTTTTCCGTCGGATCGGGGTTGGGATGTGGCGGGGTTGTTCGATCCGGATCCGGATGCGCCGGGTAAGTCCTATACCCGCAGTGGCGGGTTTTTGGCGGATGTGGCCGGTTTTGATGCCGGCTTTTTCGGGGTGACGCCGGCTGAGGCGTTGGCGATGGATCCACACCAGCGGTTGGTGTTGGAGGTGTCGTGGGAGGCGTTGGAGCGGGCCGGGATTGACCCGGTGTCGTTGCGCGGTTCGGCCACCGGGGTGTTCCTCGGCATCATCGACTCCGACTACGGGTCCCTGGGCCGGGGGTCGGTGGACCAGGAGTGGTTTCGGTTAACCGGCACCGTTCTGAGTGTGGCGTCCGGGCGGGTGGCGTATGTGCTGGGGTTGGAGGGCCCGGCGGTGTCGGTGGATACGGCGTGTTCGTCGTCGTTGGTGGCGTTGCATTTGGCGGTGCAGTCGTTGCGGTCCGGGGAGTGTGACCTGGCCCTGACCGGCGGGGTGACGATGATGGCCACCCCGGGGCTCTTTATCGAAATGAGCCGGCAGCGGGGGTTGGCGGCCGATGGGCGGTGTAAGTCGTTTGCGGCGGCGGCCGATGGGGCGGGGTTTTCGGAGGGGGTGGGGATGTTGGTGGTGGAGCGGCTCTCGGATGCGCGGCGGTGGGGGCATCCGGTGTTGGCGGTGGTGCGGGGTTCGGCGGTGAATTCGGATGGGGCGTCGAATGGGTTGAGCGCGCCGAATGGGCCGTCGCAGCAGCGGGTGATTCGGGCGGCGTTGGCTAATGCCGGGGTGGGTGCGGCCGAGGTGGATGTGGTGGAGGGTCATGGCACCGGGACGGCGTTGGGGGATCCGATTGAGGCGCAGGCGTTGTTGGCCACCTATGGGCAAGACCGTGGTGGTGGTGAGCCGTTGTGGTTGGGGTCGATCAAATCCAACATCGGCCATGCCCAAGGTGCCGCGGGGGTGGCGGGGGTGATCAAGATGGTGTGGGCGTTGCGGCATGCGGTGTTGCCGGCGACGTTGCATGTGGATGCGCCGAGTGCGCATGTGGATTGGTCGGCGGGGTCGGTGGGGTTGTTGACCGAGTCGCGGGGGTGGCCGCAGCGGGGGGCGCCGCGGCGCGCTGGGGTGTCGTCGTTCGGGATTTCCGGCACCAATGCGCATGTGATTTTGGAGCAGGCGCCGGAGCCGGCACCGGGCGATGAGGCGGGGCTGGAGGTGGCGGGGGTTGATGGGCCGCCGCCGGTGGTGTGGGCGGTGTCGGCGAAGTCGTCGGCGGCGTTGGCGGAGGCGGCGGGCCGGTTGGCGCAGTTCGTGGCGGCGCGGCCGGAATTGGGTGTGGGGTCGGTGGCGGCGGGGTTGGCGCGGCGGTCGGTGTTTGAGCATCGGGCGGTGGTGGTGGGTGCGGATCGGTCGGAGTTGGTGGCGGGGTTGGCGCAGTTGGCGGCCGGTGGGGTGGGGGCTGCGGTGGTGGGTCGGGCTGCCGCGGTGGGCAAGACGGTGTTGGTGTTTCCCGGGCAGGGCTCGCAGTGGGTGGGTATGGGGGCGGAGTTGTTGGATACCGCGCCGGTGTTCGCCGCCCGTATTGATGAGTGTGCGCAGGTGTTTTCGGGGTTGGTGGAGTGGTCGCTGGTGGATGTGTTGCGCGGCGATCCGGGGGCGCCGGGGCTGGATCGGGTTGATGTGGTGCAGCCGGTGTTGTTTGCGGTGATGGTGGGGTTGGCGGCGGTGTGGGAGTCGGTGGGGGTGTGCCCGGATGCGGTGGTCGGGCATTCCCAGGGGGAGATCGCGGCGGCGTGTGTGGCCGGGGGGTTGTCGTTGGCTGATGCGGCGCGGGTGGTGGTGTTGCGCAGCCGGTTGTTGGCGGGTGTGGCCGGCGGCGGGGGCATGGTGTCGTTGAGTTGTGGTGTGCGCCAGGCTGAGCGGTTGGTGGCCGGGTGTGCCGGGGTTGAGGTGGCGGCGGTCAATGGGCCGGCGGCGGTGGTGGTGTCGGGGGCGGGGGCCGGGTTGGCGGAGTTGGTGACGCGCTGTGAGCAGCAGGGGGTGCGGGCGCGGCGCATCGAGGTGGATTATGCCTCGCATTCGGTGGCGGTGGAGTCGATCCGTGATGAGTTGTTGGCGGTGTTGGCTGGTCTTGAGCCGCGGTCGTCGTCGGTGGTGTTGTTTTCGTCGGTGACCGGTGCGCCGGTCGATACCGCCGGGTTGGGCGCGGAGTATTGGTATGCCAATATTCGCCGGCCGGTGCAGTTCGACGCCGCGGTGCGTGCGGCCTATGGCCGGGGGTGTCGGGTGTTTGTCGAGTGCAGTGCGCATCCGGGGTTGATCGCTGGGATTGAAGACACCGTCGCAGATTGTGCCGGCGGTGCGGCGGCGGCGGTGGTGGTGCCCACGTTGGGTCGAGGTGAGGGTGGGTTGCGGCGGTTTTACACCTCGGCGGCTCAGGCGTTTGTGGCCGGGGTGGGGGTGGATTGGTCGCGGGTGTGTCCGGGGGCCGGGTGGGTGCAGTTGCCGACGTATCCGTTTGAGCATCGCCGGTTTTGGTTGGCCGATGATGCCGCGCCGGCCGATGCGGCGGGGTTGGGGTTGACCGCGGGCCGGCATGGGTTGCTGGGTGCGGTGCTGCAGCGGCCCGATTCTGGTGAGGTGGTCTTGACCGGCCGGCTGTCGGCGGCTGGCCAGCCGTGGCTGGCTGATCATGTGGTGGGTGGGGTGGCGATGCTGGCCGGGGCGGCTTTTGTGGAGTTGGCTATTCGGGCCGGCGACGAGGTGGGCGCCACCGTCGTCGAGGAGTTGATGCTGCAGGCGCCGCTGCTCATTTCGGCCGATGATCCGGTGCAGATTCAGGTGATCGTCGGCGCCGCTGATCAGTGCGGGCGGCGCAGCGTGGCGGTGTATGCCCGCGGCGATCACCCCGATGCGGCCTGGACGTGTCACGCCGAGGGCATCTTGGGCACCGACACCGCCCAGCCCGACACCGGCTTGGTGGCCTGGCCGCCGCCGGGGGCACGCCCGGTGGATGTCTCGCAGGCGTATCAGCGGCTGGCCGAACACGGCTACCGTTACGGCCCGGCGTTTCAAGGCCTGCAAGCGATGTGGCGACGCGGCCCGGACATCTTCGCCGAAGCCGCCCTGCCCGACGGGATGCCCACCACCGACCTGGGCATCCACCCCGCCCTACTCGACGCCGCACTACACGCCGGCATCCTGGCCATCGGGTCGGCCCGGCAAACCGCCCTGTCGTTTTGTTGGCAGGGGGTGTCGTTGCATGCCAGCGGTGCGTCGCGGGTGCGGGTGCGGCTCAGTCCGCGCACCGATCCGGCCGCCGGCGGGGAGGCGGTGTCGGTCGAGTTGGCCGACCCCACCGGGCGGCCGGTGCTGTCGGTGCGCGCCCTGCTGGTGCGGCCGGTGTCGGCCGATCAACTGCAGGCGATGGTCGCCGCGGCGGTCGCCGACCAACCCGGCCCCGGTCTGCTCGAGGTCACCTGGACGCCGATCAGCCTGCCCGACACCGCATCACCCGCCCGGATCGGCCGCTGGCCCGACCCCGACCCGGCCGCTGATCTGGTGATCTGGGAACCGGCCGCCGGCGGCGAGGACCAGCTCGACCTGGTGGCCTCGGTGCATCAGCAGACCCAGCAGGCCCGCACCGTCTTGCAGGCCTGGCTGGCCGCCGAGCAGTCCGCCACCTTGGTGGTGCTCACCCACGGCGCCGTCGGCTTGGCCGGCGAGTCCGTCATCGACCTGCCCGGCGCCGCGCTGTGCGGACTGGCCCGCTCCGCTCAAACCGAACACCCCGGCCGCATCCTGCTCATCGACACCGACACCGCCATCGACCCGGCCACCTTGACCAGCCTGGCCCACACCGGCGAACCCCAACTGCTCATCCGCGCCACCACCACCTACGCCCCCCGCCTCACCCCCACC
>CAZPZQ010000321.1:0-4031 GCA_964590745.1 uncultured Mycobacterium sp.
ACGAAAGCCGCTCCGGCGCGCCGAAAGTCAGCGACTAAAACAGCACCGCCCTAGCGCGGCAGTGTCGGATTCGCCGCGACATACACCGCACCCATCCCGCCGGTGCCGAGCAGCCGTTCGATGCGGTAGCCGCCGACCAGCGTCCCAGCGCTCAGCATCCCCACCGTCGCCGACTGTCCCTGTCACCCGATGATTACCGCCACGTCGCAGCGAAGAGTATCGAGCGTACTGGGCACTCTCACGACTCGGGCCCGCCGGTCTCCGGCCGAGGCCGCTGGTCAGGATGGTTTCCGGAACCGCTGAATGCCCCAGGCGAGGTGGCCATCGTCGGCGGCGCTTACCCAGTTTTTGAGTCCGACCAGCATTTTTTCCAGGTATGCGGGTGCGATTCTGCTCTCTAACTCGGCCCGACGAGCAACGAGTTCCTGATATACCCGGTGATAATGGGTGCGCAAGTGGTGCACCAAGTCGATCTGGTCGAGTACCTCAAATCCCACCGCCTGCGCCGCTTCGCGGTAGAACCGCATCGAGCCGAGGTCGACCAGGTTGAGTCGGTCATACACCGGGTCCAGCACCCCGTCCAGCACATCATCGGCCTGCATCGGATCGGTGAACACCATCTCCCCGCCCGGCTTCAGCACCCGGAAGGCTTCCGCGAGCACCTTGCGGCGATCCGGCGCGTGCAGTATCGCGTCTTGTGACCAGACCACGTCGTAACTGCCGTCGGACTCCGGAATACGGTCAAAACTGCCGTGCACCACCCGGATTCGATCCGACAGCCCGGCACGGCGGTTCTTGTAGCGGTTGGTGTCGTTTTGCGCGTCGGAGATGTTGAGACAGGTGACGGCGCACCGGTATTCTGCGGCCAGCCGCCGCGCCGACCCACCGTAGCCTGCCCCCAGGTCGAGCACCCTGGTGTCGGCGTCTAACCGGGAGAGCAAGCCGATCATCCGATCTGCGGTAGTCGCGCTGGCCGCACCGATGTCGCGGGTGTGTTCATAGCATCCGACGTGGATGTCATCGCCACCCCAGATCAACGAGTAGAACGTGTCGGCGTCCTCACTGTCGTAGTAAGCCTCGGCTTCGGCTTGGAGACTGTTGGTCGCTGACGCGCCAGCGGCTCCCGCAGCGCTGATCGGTAAGACCGACTTCTCCGCGATGTGGATGAAAAAGTCAGGCTCGTTGTCCTGGTAGGTTTCCTGGAAGTCGCCGTATGTGCGCACGCGCTCGAACCCGGCTTCACGCATCAGTCGGCGGACGTAGTTTTTGCGTAAGGGAAACATGTTCAAGGTAAATTGCGAACCATCTGGGAATTTGTACTTGAACCGCGCTAATCCATCGTCAATGTACTCCGGCTCAGCCGATACCTGGTCTCCGCAATAGTAGTACCTGTGTTTCGAGGTGAACCCGCGGTCAAGCATCTCGTCGTAATTCCGCTGGTCCAAGATCAAAATGCCGTCGTGCCGCAGGGCGGCATAGAATTCGGCAAGCGCTCGACGCCGGTCCTGTTCGTGGTGCAGGTGGGTGAACGAGTTACCCAGGCAGATGATGGCGTCGTACTTGCCCTGAATCCCACGGTTGAGCTGGCGCCAATCCGCCTGGACGGTTTTGAGGATGAGTCCGCGGCGCTGACCGTTTTCGAACGCCTTGGCCAACATCGCTGCCGACCCGTCAGCACTGCTGACGTCGAAGCCCGCCTTTGTCAACCGCACCGAATGAAAGCCAGTGCCGGTGGCCACGTCGAGAACGGTGGTTTTGTCGCGGGCGTGCAGGACGTCGATAAAAAATCGGCCCTCCGATTGAGCCCGCGCGTCCCAGTCTATTAATTCGTCCCACTTCTCGACGAAGCTCATAACGTACTCGGCACGATAGAGGTCCGTCTTTCGGTCCGCCAATGGATCATCGCCATAGCTTTGTTCGCGTGACAACAGCTCAGCGTTGTTACGAACCATGGAGAATTTCGTCATCTAGCAACCTCTCTTTTCGACCCACCCAATCAATCGGAACCGACGAAGGCAATGGTCGCGCGGTTGAAGAGAGCGTTCACGGACTCCGCCGACTGGACAACAGCCCGTCCGCACGAACCAGCCGATGCTTAGCACAGCGGATACCGGCTGGACCCGCAAAGGTGAAGCGGCCAGCACGGTAGTCGCTGCCTGCACCGCCGCCCGAGTCTAGTGGTCGCACCAAGCGGTGTGGGCGGCTTCCCGGTTCCGTATTCGGAGCTGGCGGGACATCCGACGCACCGGCGCGGCGCGTAACGCCAAGTTGGTCGGTCTGGCTGGTCCTGAGGTATGCCAGCCGCGGGCCCTTTCTCCGTGGCCAAAGCTTGACGAAGCCTTGACCGAATCGTGGGCGCGCGCTCACCCGCTCACCGCTTGAACCTCAATACCATCAACGGGCAACGGCCAAGTTGTCATCGGAAGGTATGTCAGTGATGTGGGCAGCGGTTCGCTCTGTTGTGGTGATGTTCGGGCTCGCTGTTGTAGCGGTCGCGGTTGCGGCTGGTCCGAGCGCCGCTGCGGTGGTCCACTCGCACGGTACTGCTATCGCATCCGTCCTGCCACGACCCGGCGCGCTCGTCGGTGTGGGGCATCCGGTAGTGGTGACGTTCGGGTCGCCGGTCGCCAACCGTCGAGCCGCCGAACGTGCGATCGCGGTGCAGACCGCACCGAAGATGACCGGCAGCTATGAGTGGCTTGACGATACCGTCGTGCAGTGGGTGCCGGACCAGTTCTGGCCGGCGCACAGCACGGTGGCGCTGTCGGTGGGCAAACGATCTGCTGACTTCAAGACAGGCCCGGCGTTGGTGGGTGTCGCCAGCATCTCGGCCCGCACCTTCACGGTGACCGTTGACGGGGTCCAGGCCGGACCGCCACTGCCGTTGCCGGCACCGCACCACCGCCCGCACTGGGGTGAAGACGGAGTTCTGCCGGCCACCATGGGCAAGGCGGAGTTCCCAACACCGGTGGGCCGTTACTCGGTGATGGCCAAAGACCGCTCGGTGCTGATGGACTCCAGCAGCGTTGGCATCCCAGTCGACGATCCCGAAGGCTACCGGTTCATGGTTGACCACGCGGTACGCATCAGCGGCCGTGGCCTCTACGTGCATGCGGCTCCGTGGGCGCTGCCTTCCCTGGGTATCGACAACGTCAGTCACGGGTGCATCGGTCTGAGTCCCACCGATGCCGAGTGGTACTTCAACGCGGTCACCATCGGCGACCCGGTGATCGTGGAGAGCTAGGGACCAGATCCCACAACCGGTCTGCCCGGTCGGCCGAACCGACCGCGGTCCGCTCTTTATCGCATTCCGAAGAATCTCAATAAACAGCGCGGTCGCACTTCTGCGCCTGCGCATTTCTTCACGATCAAGGTCTTAATTCAGAGCTTGTCGACCAACGCGACTGTTAATCGCCCACCGTTCAGGCTCGGACGGCGCTCACCGACAGTTTGTCTAAATTTGGTCACCGCTGACGGCGGCCCTACGATACAGGGAGCACGCGCTCGGTATATCCGGTAGGTAATACATTCCAGCGCCGGCGATAAAACCCCGCGAGCAGCTTAGCACTACTCGCGGGGTTTTACTTGTCGACTGTTACTTGCTGCCGGCAGCCAGATCAACCGGCAAGCCGAAGGCGTCCGTCAGCACTCCGACAATAGGACTTGCGGCCGCGGCGCCCACCGGGCCGGGCGCGACGAACGGCACCGGTGGAGGAGCACCGGGAACCACCGGGACCGGGGGAATCGGCGGGATCACCGGAACCGGCGGTGCCGCGGGCACGATCGGCGCCGCAGGCAGCGGCCCAGGCAGTGTCATGGGCACCACCGGCCCAGCAAGCGCGGTGAGATCGGCGCCGACCGGGGCACATGTCGCGACGGGCGCCGTGGTATCAGTCAGTGTCGCCTCGGCGGGCGGTAGCACGCCGCCAGGGCCCGCACCACCGGGCACGCCGAGCGGGACGCCGGCGCCCGGGGCCGCCCCGGGAACGCCAGAGGCGACCGGAGCGCCGGCCGCCACCGGCGCACCGGCC
>CAZPZQ010000322.1:0-4027 GCA_964590745.1 uncultured Mycobacterium sp.
GACCCCGCGGTTCACCAGGTCGTCTCCGATGGCCAGCGCGTGTGCCCGGATTTCCGGGATGGTCAGCGGGACGTAGGGTCCGTTGCCGGTGTCCCCGACATAGACGATGTCTTCGTCGGGCAACTGGTCGATGATCGCGCGGGCAACGGTCAGCCCGCCGACCCCGGAGTCGAACACCCCGACCGGGGCCTGCGGCCCCCGTCGGCCGGCAGGGGATGGCGACCTCATGCGGATTTACGTCCCAGCGGTTGGGTGCCGCTGCGACCACGGAGCCCGCGGGCTTTCCGCGTCGAACCGGACAGCAGGTAGGCGGCCAACACACCGGCCAGCGCTCCGCACAGGTGCCCCTGCCAGGACACGCCACCGCACACGTTGAGCACCGGTACAGCTCCCCAAAGAATTCCGCCGTAGCAGAACAGCACCACGATACCGACGACAATCTGCCATACCGTACCCGTGAAGAGCCCGAATACCAGCAGAAAGGCGAACCAACCGAAGATAAGGCCGGAAGCACCGATGTGCTCGGTCGGTCCGCACGCCGATCCGAGATTACCGATCAGCCAGGTGCCGAGCCCGCCGACGACCCAGACCACGGCGGTGGCCCACAGGAACCGGGATAGCCCGGCGAGCGTCGCCAAGAATCCGAGGATTAGCGCCGGCCCGGTGTTGGCGATCAGGTGCGACCAACTCACGTGCAGTAGCGGGGCGAACACGATGCCCCACAGCCCATCGGTCTCCAGCGGGTGGATACCGTTTCGATCCAACCGGTGGCCGCTGAGCTGGTCGATGAGTTCGATGACATAGAGCACCGCCACGAAGCTGACGATGGTGCCCGCGCCGGTCTTCCAGCCGGACGCTTTGGTGGTCGAGGCAGTCACGCCCACAGCTGCCCTTCCAGCGCGTCCTCGGCGTCTTCGAGACTGCCGGCATACGCGCCGGTCGACAGGTATTTCCAGCCCGCGTCAGCCACCACGAACGCGATGTCGGCGCGCTGGCCTGCCTCGATAGCCTTGGTGGCCACACCCAGGGCCGCGTGCAGCACCGCACCGGTGGAGATCCCGGCGAAGATGCCCTCGGTGTCGATGAGTTCCCGGGTGCGACGCACCGCCTCGGCCGAACCGACCGAAAACCGTCGAGTCAGCACCCGCGCGTCATACAACTCGGGGACGAACCCCTCGTCGATGTTGCGCAACGCGTAGACCCCCTCACCGTAGCGGGGTTCGGCGGCCACGATCTGCACATCCGGCCGACGTTCCCGCAGGAACCGGCCGGTGCCCATCAGGGTGCCGGTGGTGCCCAGCCCAGCGACGAAATGGGTGATCTCGGGCAGGTCGGCGAGCAGTTCCGGGCCGGTACCGCCGTAGTGCGAGTCGGTGTTGGCCGGATTGCCGTACTGGTAGAGCATCACCCACTCGGGGTTGTCCGCGGCCAGTTGCTTGGCGGTGGCCACCGCCGTATTGGACCCGCCCTCGGCGGGCGAGAAGATGATGTGGGCGCCGTAGAGCTCCAGCAACTGGCGCCGCTCGATCGAGGTGTTCTCCGGCATCACACAGATCAACCGGTACCCCTTGAGCCGGGCCGCCATCGCCAGCGAGATGCCGGTGTTGCCGCTGGTCGGCTCGAGGATGGTCGCGCCGGGCGCCAGTAGCCCGTCGGCTTCGGCCTGCTCGATCATCCGCAGCGCCGGCCGGTCCTTGATCGAGCCGGTCGGGTTGCGGTCTTCCAACTTGGCCCACAACCGGACATGCGGCCCGTCCGAGTCGTCGTTCCAGCGCGGCGACAGCCGCTGCAGCCCGACCAGCGGCGTGTTGCCCAGTGCGTCCAGCAGCGAGTCGTAGCGGGTCATGCAGTGCCGCTTACCCGCCCGCCACCGCGGGCAGTATGGTCACCGAGTCACCGTCGGCGATCGCGGTGTCCAGCCCGCCGGAGAACCGCACATCCTCGTCGTTGACGTAGACATTGACGAAGCGATGCAGCTTGCCGTCTTCGAGGAGGCGTTGGGCGATCCCTGAGTAGTTGGCCTCCAGGTCGTCGATCACCGCGGCCAGGGTGGTACCGCGAGCGGTGACGTGCTTCTCACCGCCGGTGTGCGGACGAAGAATGGTCGGGATGGAGACACGGACGCTCATGAATACTCCTCGACAATAGTGACGGGCTCTTCGGTGACGACACCGTCGCGGATGCGGTAACTGCGCAGTTCGTGCCGGTCTGGGTCGCGGGTCGAGACCAGCACATAGTGCGCATCCGGCTCGGCGGCCAGCGCCACATCGGTGCGGCTCGGGTATGCCTCGGTGCCGGTGTGCGAGTGATAGATCACCACCGGCACCTCACTCGATTCCTCCATCGCGCGCCACACCTTGAGCTGTTCTTGGGCATCGAACCGGTAGAACGTGGGCGAGCGTTCGGCGTTGACCATGGGGATGTGCCGCTCGGGCCGATCGGAGCCGTCCGGGCCGGCCAGCACCCCGCACGCTTCGTCGGGGTGGTCGGCACGAGCGTGCGCGACCATTGCCTCAGCCAGGTCGCTCCGGATCACCAGCACGTCACGCCTTTCCCATCTCGCCCGTCGGCGTTTTCGCGAATGCCCCGGGCAACGTGGTGCGGTAGGTCGGTATTCCGGCCACCGGCTCGGCCGCCAGCACCCCCACCAGCACGGCGTCGGCCAGGCAGTCCGCAGCAGCCGCGCCCACCGCGGCGACCAGGCCGATCTCCGGCGAGAACGCGGCCGGTGTATCGGCTGCCGGAGCCACCTCCACCGCCCCGGTTGCCAAGGCGAACACGGTATCGCCATCCAGCGGGGTGTGCGCGGGCCGGATGGTGCGGGCCAGCCCGTCCTGGGCGGCCATCGCCACCCGCCGGCAGCCGGCCGGGCTGAGCGCAGCGTCGGTGGCGACCACCGCGATCGTGGTGTTGAGCAGGCCCGCCTTGGGTTCCAACCCGACGAGACGGGCGAGCTGCTCGGTGGGCGGCGAGATCAGGCCGAAATCTTCAGCCAGGTAGGCCGGCCACGGCAACCCGGTGGTGCGGTCGACGACCTCACCCGCCGAGTTGACCACCACCAGTGCCGCAACGGTGACCGTGGCAGCACCGACCTCCAGCTCAACCGACGCGGTTCCGAGGCCCCCCTTGAACGTGCCGGCGCGCGCCCCCACCCCGGCGCCGACCGTGCCGACCGCCACTGCCGTGTCGGCCGCATCGGCCGCTGCGTAACCGAATTCTGCCGTCGGACGCCGATCCCAACCGCCGACCGGCAGATCGAAGATCACCGCGGCTGGCACGATCGGCACCACGCCACCGCCGGCGGCCAGGCCGCGCTGGCGCTCCTCGAGCCAGGCCATCACCCCGTCGGCGGCGGCCAGCCCGTACGCGCTGCCGCCGGTCAGCACCACCGCGTCCAGGTAGCGCACGCTGTTGGCGGGGTCGAGCAGATCGGTTTCCCGGCTGCCGGGTGCCCCACCGCGGCTGTCGACCGCACCGACCGTGCCGGGCGGCGGCAACACCACGGTGACCCCGGTGGCCCAGCCGGCGCCGAGGCTCACATCCGGGTCGAGCCGCTGATGCTGCCCGACCAAGATGCCGGTCACGTCGGTGAGCGAGCCCCTGGCGTTCATCGCTAGCGCCGCCCCATCAGCGCCACGACCAGGTACTCCTGCAGCACGGTCAGCCACTGATACACGCTCAACTGTGCCGCCATCGGGTGGTCGGCAGGCAACTGGTCGGGACCGCTCGGACCGACATCGAGCATGGTGCCCAGTGCCAGCCGGACATCGTTGACCGCCGCGATCCAGGCGTTCGCCTGCCCCTCGGTCAGCTCGAGGCGGCCGCCCTGATCCGGCAGTGAGTCCAACAACTGTTGCGCGGCATCACGTTTGGCATCGATTCCGATTCCGATAGCGACCCCGACCCCGATTTTGCTTTTCCATCAACCTTGCCTATCCGGATCCGGAGAGCCTCCCGCAGAGGGCGCGGTGGCGTTTTCGACCCGGCAACGGGGGTGGGTTGGGTTGATGCTCTGATTCCTACCTTT
>CAZPZQ010000323.1:0-2639 GCA_964590745.1 uncultured Mycobacterium sp.
GTTCAAGACCGACCACTTCACCAGCTACCAGGAGCCGGAGCTGAGTCTGTACGCCCTGCACGACAGCGTGGAAACACCGTTTCTGCTGTTGGCCGGCATGGAACCCGACCTGAAGTGGGAACGGTTCATCACTGCGGTCCGGTTGTTGGCGGAGCGACTCGGGGTGCGGCAAACCATCGGGTTGGGCACCATTCCGATGGCCGTCCCGCACACCCGGCCGGTGACGTTGACGGCGCACTCCAACAACCGGGAGTTGATCGCCGATCACACCCCGTGGATCGCTGAGGTGCAGGTGCCCGGCAGCGCGTCGAACCTGTTGGAATACCGGATGGCTCAGCACGGCCACGAGGTCGTCGGCTTCACCGTGCATGTGCCGCACTATCTGGCGCAAACCGATTACCCGGAGGCCGCCCAGGTCCTGCTTGAGCAGGTCGCCAAAACCGGTTCGCTGCAATTGCCGCTGACCGAGCTTCGCGACGCGGCGGCAGAGATCCGGGCCAAAATCGATGAGCAGGTCGAGGCCAGCGCCGAGGTGGCGCAGGTAGTGGCCGCTCTGGAGCGTCAGTACGACGCCTTCGTCGCGGCCCAGCAGAATCGCTCGCTGCTGGCCCGCGAAGAAGATTTGCCCAGCGGCGACGAGATCGGCGCCGAGTTCGAGCGGTTCCTGGCCCAGCAGGCCCGGAAGGAGTCCGATGGCGACGATCCAGCCTGATCAGTCGGCCCGTGTCGGCCGACACCCCCGCCACCACGGGGGGCGCGGGCGCGCGCCGGCTTGCCGCGCGGCGCCGGCCTTGCAGTTCTGCACCATTCACGGGTATCGGCGGGCCTACCGGATCGCCGGCTCTGGGCCGGTTGTGCTGCTGATCCACGGGATCGGGGATAACTCGGCGACCTGGGCGACCGTGCAGGCTCGGCTGGCGCGGCGATTCACCGTCATTGCGCCGGACCTGCTGGGCCACGGACAATCCGAGAAGCCACCGGACGGCGATTATTCCGTCGCGGCATACGCGAATCGGATGCGTGATCTGCTGCACTTTCTCGACATCGACCGGGTCACCGTGATCGGCCATTCGCTCGGTGGTGGGGTGGCGATGCAATTCGCCTACCAGTTCCCGCAACTGGTCGAACGATTGGTGCTGGTCGGCACCGGCGGTGTCACCAAGGACGTGAACTTCTTGCTGCGCTGGGCCTCCCTGCCGGTGGGTGGCGAAGCGTTGGCGCTGCTGCGCGTGCCGCTGGTGCTGCCAGCACTGCAATTCGCGGGACGGGCAGCGGGTCTGCTGCTCGGCTCGACCCGATTGGGCCATGACCTGCCGGACATGCTGCGGGTGTTGGCCGCATTGCCTGAGCCGGATGCCCTGTGGGCATTTACCCGCACCCTGCGCGCGGTGGTGGACTGGCACGGTCAGATGATCTCCATGCTGAACCGCTGCTATCTGACCGAGTCGGTTCCGGTGCAGATCATCTGGGGTAGCCATGACACGGTGGTCCCGGCCAGCCACGCCCGGGTAGCGCACGATGCGATGCCCGGTTCGGCGCTGGAACTTTTCGAGGGTGCCGGCCATTTTCCGTTCCACGACGACCCGGAGCGCTTCGTCGCCGTGGTGGAGGATTTCATCGATAGCACTGAACCGGCCGAGTACGACGAGGCCGCGTTACGGGAGTTGCTGCGCATCGGCAATTGTGAGCGTGCCATCTCCGACCAGGCCGGGACCCAGCTGGCACGGTAGGACCGTAGAGTCAGCCCCATGGCACTCGACGTGACGGTATTGCGGGTCTTCACCGACTCAGCCCAGAATTTCGGAAACCCACTCGGCGTTATCGATGCCAGTACGGTCCAGCCGCAGGACCGGCCCCGCTTGGCAGCCCAATTGGGCTTCCCGGAAACGGTATTCGTCGAACTGCCGGAGAGCGGGTCGACCACCACACGCGCCCGCATCCACACCCCGGTGACCGAGCTGCCGTTCGCCGGTCACCCCGCCGTCGGGGTGTCCTGGTGGCTGCGTGAACGGGGTACTCCGGTGCGCACCCTGCAGTTGCCGGCCGGCATCGTCCAAGTCAGCTACGAGGGCGAACTCACGGCAATCAGCGCACGCTCGGAGTGGGCACCGGCGTACGCCATCCACCGGCTGGATTCCCTCGAGGACCTGGCGGCCGCCGACCCGGCCGACTACACCGGTGAGACGGGCCACTACCTGTGGACGTGGACCGACGAGGAGCGTGGTGCGCTGCGGTCGCGCGCGTTCGTCGCGGCCTTGGGTGTGGCGGAAGACGAAGCGACCGGCTCCGCTGCCGCGCGGCTCACCGACAATCTCAGCCGCGACCTCGTCATCACTCAGGGCAAAGGCTCGGTGATCGAAACCGCGTGGAGCCCGGAAGGCTGGGTGCGGATCGCCGGCCGGGTGACCAGCGACGGCGAGCGGCAAATCGTCTAACCGCTGGCGGCGCAGCCACCGCCATCACCCGGGAGCCGATACCTGGCGATGCGCACGCAACGCTGCAATCTCCCGTTCGAAATCATCCGCTGAAGTGAACGACCGATACACCGAGGCGAACCGCAGGTACGCCACCTCGTCGAGTTCGCGCAGCGGGCCCAGAATCGCCAACCCGACGTCGTGGCTGGGCACTTCCGGTGATCC
>CAZPZQ010000323.1:2649-4025 GCA_964590745.1 uncultured Mycobacterium sp.
ACGGTGTCCTCGACCTGCTGGGCCAGCAGGTTCAGTGCGTCGTCGTCGACCTGGCGGCCCTGGCAGGCCCGACGCACCCCGCTGATGACTTTTTCCCGGCTGAACGGCTCGGTGACGCCGCTACGTTTGACCACCGCCAGCACCGCGGTCTCCACGGTGGTGAACCGACGACCGCACTCCGGGCATGCGCGGCGCCTGCGAATGGCCTGACCTTCGTCGGTTTCGCGGGAGTCGACCACCCGCGAGTCGGGGTGACGGCAAAACGGGCAGTGCATGGCCGCTCCTTCGCCGTGTCGGAGACCGGGCGCCCCGGGCCGCTTCGAGTGGAACAACTGTGAGCGTACCTGCGTGGACGCACCGCGAGACGATGCAGCGGCGCTCGCGCTGGGCGTGCCGCCAGACTCCGCAGGATCGACTGGCGGTCGCCGTACTGTCGACACGTAGCTCCCCCAGGCTCTCCCCGACTCTCCTCGGGCTCTTCCAGCCGTCAACCGATCGGTGCGATCAGCGTCTGGCCTGCGTCTAACGTCACCGAGTCCAGCCGGTTCAGTTCGCGGATGCGCTCGGCCACCCGGTCGGCCGGTGCACCGGGGGCGACCCGGGCGGCCAATTGCCGTAGGCTCTCTCCGTTCTGCACCCGCACTACGGCCAGTCGGTCCGGCACCGCGGTTGCACCGCCGGCGGCCGACGCCCCTAGCTGGGCCACCTCGCCCAGCCACACCGTGATCAGCGCGGCCAGCACGGCCAGGCCGACGGTGGTCGCCAGGGTGATCCGACGCGGTCGGTGCGAGGTCTGCGCCATCCGGACGCCGGTGCCTCGGTAGCGCAGTGGCGCCCCGCCCGGCCGCCGACGCTGCACCGACCTGTTACGGGCAGTGCATCCTCGGGCCGCCGGGGCGGGGCGACGGTGCACCGCAGTCTGCGGTGGCGACGACGGCGTAGTCGGCAGCATTGCCGGCGCCAAGGTGTCGACGACTGTCATGGCCTTCCTCCTTCTGCAACGACCGAGCCATATTCGCCCGGTTGTTCGAACTGTAATCGATCGCACATTCGAATACCGAACATGTGAGCGATTCGTTGTGGGACTCTACGCCGGGCCACCGACAACAAATGGGTGACGATCCGGCGGTGCCGCGACACACCTCGAACACATGTTTGAGTATTTGGCCGATTGCGACTACATTCGGGGCTCATGAGCGACAGCACTCCGCCGGTCGGCACACAAGACACCACCGCCCGCGCGACGCTGACCGCGCGGCAGCGCACCATCCTGGACGTCATCCGCGCTTCGGTGACCGAGCGGGGCTACCCGCCGAGCATCCGGGAGATCGGTGACGCGGTCGGACTGACCTCCACGTCGTCGGTGGCGCACCAGT
>CAZPZQ010000324.1:0-4009 GCA_964590745.1 uncultured Mycobacterium sp.
CCCGCGGGCGGCTGCTCCGGCTCCGGCCGCGCCGCGCGCGGTGCCGCCACCGGCCGCTGCGCCGGCCGCCCCACCCGCTGAGCCGCCGGCGGCTGCACCTCCAGCGGTTCCGCCGCAAGATGGACCGGGCGGACCCTCGGTGCACTTCAAGAAGGACGGCACGATGGAGATCGGCACGCCAGACGGCGGGGGCTTCTCCCTGGGGCCGAACGGACTCGGGGTAAAGGGGCCGAACGGCTTCGACCTCTGCATCGAGACGCCCGCCGGCATCAACGACCAGCCGGTGGACCCGACCAATCCGGGCAAGTCCAAGTGCTAGGGAGCACGTCGATACTGATACCCGCGGGCGTTCGCTCGCGGGTATCGGTGTCGACGAGGGGACGACCCAAGTCGGCTGCTGGACCGATTTAATGACTGCACTACCCGACTGGAGCGTCGTCACCGATGCGGAATTGGCCAGCGCGGCCGCCGCCGGTGACCGCCGGGCGTTCGCGAGCATCTATGACCGGTACGCCGATCGGCTGCACGACTTCTGTATCGGACTGGTGCGGGACCGCGACGCCGCGGCCGACTGCGTGCACGACGCGTTCTGCACCGCGGCCACCCGGCTCACCACGTTGCGTGATCCTGACAAGTTGCGTCCGTGGCTGTATGCGATCGTCCGCAACGAAGCGCTGCGCTGGATTCGGCAACGGCGGCGCGAGCAGGTCACCGACGACCTTCCGGACGTGGCGACCGCTGCCGCCGGCCCGGACACCCTGGCCGCCCGCAGTGAGCTCGCGGACCTGGTTGGCGAAGTAGCGGGCGGACTGTCCGAGCGCGACCGCACGGTGCTGGACCTGACTTATCGCCACGGCCTGGACGGACCCGAACTGGCCGACGCGCTCGGAGTCAGCGATGGCAACGCGACCAAAATAGTGTTTCGGCTGCGTGAGACGGTCGAACGTTCGCTGGGCGCGCTGCTGGTGGCACGCCGCGGGCGGCACGCGCCGGATCCGTGTCCGGAGTTGGGCGCCATTCTGGCGAGTTGGGACGGCCGATTCACCATCTTGGTGCGCAAACGCGTTGCCCGCCATATCGAGTCGTGCCCGCGCTGCGACGAGGAGCGCCGTCGACTGGTCAACCCGGTCGCGCTGCTGGGTGGGGCGCCGGTGTTCATTCCCGCTCCCGACTGGTTGCGCCGGCAAACCCTGGGCGACATCGAGCTGACCTGTGCGACGACGACGCCGAGTGCGGGTGGCCATGCTGGCCGCGCACGTGGTCACGGCTCACGGCACAGACCGGATGTCGAGGCGGGAATTGGTACAAAACACACTGCCGGCACGAACCGGGCGCGACGCGCGGCGCTCTACGCCGCCGGACTGGTGGCCGTGGTCGGACTTACCATGCTGTGGCTGTACCGGTCCGAGAGCACGCTCGCGCCGACGAGCCCGACCACCACGCAGTCCACGCCGGCGCCGCCGTTGACCACTCCGGGCGGTGGGCCACCCGCGCCGCCGAGGTCCACGACCGCACCGACGCCCACGATCAGCAGACCGGCCAGTCAACCGCCGGCACCCGCGCAGCCGTCCGCACCGGCAGGCCAAACATCCCCTCCCCGTGCGCAGCTCGAGCCGCCGCCACCCGCGTCGGCCCCGCCCGTCGTGCCGCCCGCCCCGGCGCAGCCAGCGGCGCCGGCACCGATGCCGGCACCCGCACGGGTGGTGCCGCCGCCGGTGCTGCCGCACCTGCCGCCCCTGCTACCCCCCGCGCTGCCCCAGCTACCTCAGCTGCCACCGCTGCTGCCGCCGGTCGCGCCGCGGGCACCGGCGCCGGCCGCGCCGCGCGCACCGGAGGTCGCGCCGCGCGACGTATCAGACAATCCGCCCGTCACGCATTCGGCCGTCGTGCCGTCACCCACTACGGCGCCCATTCGCTGAGAGTCGGTCGACGCGTGTCGGTGAGCGCATCACCGCATTGACACCGCAAAAAGTTGTCCGCAGCGACCGGGATCGCGACTCCTACCTAGGAGAGCGATCCGTCCGAGATCGCGCGTACAGCGAAGGAATCCATGATGACCACTCGGCACGATCCCCAGACCGTCGGCGCCGTTTCGACCGAGACAGCCGCTGCGCCCCTCGACCGGCCACTCCGTCCCGACACCTCAACGGGGTTGGTGAGCGCAACCCGCGCGGTGGACGTCTTCGACGGGGTAACGGTCACCTGCGTTTCGGTCACGGACTTCAGTGATCAAGACCCGGCGGCCCAGGCGGCGACCCAGCATGAGATCGCGGTGCTCGACGAACTGTTGCGCTCGCATCCCGATTTCGCCGCGCCCGCGGTGAATGAGGTCGCGGGCAACAAGGTTCTTCGGCCCAACAATCCGGTGTCGGCCTGGATGTACGAGACGAAGCCCGCGCTGCGGGTATGGCGCACGAACCTGGTGCCGACTGCCAAGGCACTGACCGCGCTGTATAACGCCGACCGCTGGAAGCTGCCCACCGGTGAGCGGATTGACGCGGCAACGCGCAACTACTTCATCCACAGTCTCGACGCCATCGGCGTCCGGACCCGGGCGGCGATCATGTCCGCCATCGCCCAACGCTACGTACAGCACAACCGCACGACGCGATGGGCCAGCCTGGCGTGCGGCGCGGCCATTCCGGTGTTCCAGGCACTGGATAGCCGACTGAGTGGCGCCGTCGACGTCAAATTAGTCGACCTGGACGCCGCGGCGTTGGCGCATGCAGCCGAATACGCAACGGGCAAAGGGTTTGCCGCCGGCGCCGACTTCCAGCTGCTGAAACGCCACCTCATCCGCGAGATGGTCGCAACCCCGAAGCTGGTGTACGAACTCGGCGAGTCGACCATGGACTTCGTCGATATGCTCGGCATCTTCGAGTACATTCCCGAGAAGTTCAACGGTGCGAAGTCAGCTGCGTCGTTCCTGCACAACGCATTCCGGCTGGTCCGGCCGGGCGGTGGGCTGGTGATCGCGAACATGCTGGACACTCGCCCGCAGCTGGCCTTCAATCAGCGCGGAATCGGTTGGCCCAGAATCTTTCCGCGATCACTGGCTGAGCTGCTACGGATCATCTCAGATGCCGGTATTGCTCCGGAGCAGGTGAGCGTAACCGTGCCCGAAGACGGCGTCTACGCTGTGGTGGAAATCCGGAAACCGCAGGCGTGACATCGAATTACGGTCGCGTCTTGTGCGCACTGAGCAAGTAGGCGGGCATCTTCATTCGGCCCTTGCCGTCGACGTCATGCGGTGGCATCTCGATATCAGCCTCGGAGGATTGCGGCATGTTCGAGTGGATGAAGGCCGGCCGGATCTCGTCGATCGCCCAGTATTTGCTGACCGCGGTGCGCAATTCGTCTTCGTCGACCTCGTTCGGCTTGGCCTCCGCGTCGGGCGGAAAAGCACCCTTGGCGAACACCAGCGCGTAGTAGTTGGCGCCCGGGGCCGCCGCCCGATGTATCGACCGCAGATAATCGTCCCGGCCTTCGATCGGCAAAGCGTGGAACAACGTCGAATCGATGACGGTGTTGAAGCGCCCGTCATAGCCGGTGAGTGCGGTGATGTCGGCCTGGACGAAGCTGGCGTTGGTCAGGCCACGTTGTTGCGCGGCCTGGCTGGCCGCGGCGATGGCGGTGCCGCTGATGTCGACGCCGACCACGGTGTAGCCCTGCGCGGCCAGCGTCAGGGCCAACTCGGCAACACCGCATCCGGCGTCCAGCACGTCACTGCGGATCTTGCCTGCGGCGAGGAGCGCGGCCAGTTCGGGCTGCGGTTCGCCAATGTTCCATGGCGGAGGACCTTCGAAAACGCTTTCTTCGCGGTAGACACTTTCCCAGTCCATGAACTGTGCTGTCATGGCTGCCAACGTACTACGGCCGCTGCGTCAGCCCGCCGCCCCGCCGGCGCACCCGCCGCGGAGGTGGCCGACCGGTGTGCGCCTCAATTGCTGCTACTGCTGCTGCCGCCGCCGAAGCTACCCAGCCCGCCGCTGCTGCTGCCGCCGAAGCT
>CAZPZQ010000325.1:0-3954 GCA_964590745.1 uncultured Mycobacterium sp.
ATGGAGGAGATGGGCCGGCTGCAAGAGGAGTTGGACCACGCCGGAGCGTGGGACATCGACTCCCAGCTGGAGCAGGCCATGGATGCGTTGCGCTGCCCGCCACCGGACGAGCCGGTCACCCAGCTCTCCGGCGGCGAGCGGCGCCGCGTCGCGCTGTGCAAGCTGCTGCTGTCCAAGCCGGACCTGTTGCTGCTGGACGAGCCCACCAACCACCTCGACGCAGAAAGTGTGCAGTGGCTGGAAGGGCACCTAGCGTCCTACCCGGGCGCGATTCTGGCGGTCACCCACGACCGCTACTTCCTGGACAACGTCGCCCAGTGGATCCTGGAACTGGACCGGGGCCGTGCTTACCCCTACGAAGGCAACTACTCCACATACCTGGAGAAAAAGGCCGACCGGTTGGCCGTGCAGGGCCGCAAAGACGCCAAATTGCAGAAACGGCTGCAAGAAGAGCTGGCTTGGGTGCGGTCGGGCGCCAAGGCTCGCCAGGCCAAAGGCAAAGCCCGGCTGCAGCGCTACGAAGAGATGGCGGCCGAAGCCGAGAAAACCCGCAAGTTGGACTTCGAAGAGATTCAGATCCCGACCGGGCCGCGGCTGGGCAGCTTGGTGGTCGAGGTCAAGAACCTGGACAAGGGTTTCCGCGGCCGCACGCTGATCAAAGACCTGTCTTTCACCTTGCCGCGCAACGGCATTGTCGGCGTTATCGGACCCAACGGTGTGGGCAAGACCACCCTGTTCAAGGTCATCGTCGGGCTCGAGGAGCCGGACAGCGGCACCGTCCGTGTCGGTGAGACCGTCAAGATCAGCTACGTCGACCAGACTCGCGCCGGTATCGATCCCGAAAAGACCGTCTGGGAAGTGGTTTCTGACGGTCTGGATCACATCCAGGTGGGGCAGAACGAGATTCCGTCTCGCGCATACGTGTCAGCATTCGGGTTCAAGGGTCCTGACCAACAGAAGCCGGCCGGCGTACTGTCCGGTGGAGAGCGCAACCGGCTGAACCTGGCGCTCACCCTCAAGCAGGGCGGCAACCTGCTCGTGCTGGACGAACCAACCAACGACCTCGACGTGGAAACGCTGGGGTCGCTGGAGAACGCACTGTTGAACTTCCCCGGCTGCGCGGTGGTGACCTCGCATGACCGCTGGTTCCTGGACCGTATCTGTACGCACATCCTCGCCTGGGAGGGCGACGCCGACAACGAGGCGAAGTGGTTCTGGTTCGAGGGCAACTTCGCCGCCTACGAGGAGAACAAAGTGGAACGGCTCGGTGCCGAAGCGGCCCGCCCGCATCGAGTCACCCACCGCAAGCTGACCCGCGACTAGTGTTGGCGGCGTGACAGTGCCGAGGTCGACGCCGAGCCGGGAGCGATCTAGGTGACGGCTGATTCCGGGTCCGCCACATCGTCCGCGACGGCCGCGTGGACGGCGTTTACTGATCCCGCCGACATCCCGGACTGGGTCCGCGCGGCGTACACCAGTACCTATCGGGGTCCGCACAGCGACGTCCTCGACGAAGACGATCTCCTTGACGACGGTGCCCCAGCCGGCGGTGCCGCCGCTACTGCGGTGACACCGGCTCTGCTGGCCGCGCACCGGCGGTTGGCGCAGCACCGGCTGGGCGGTGACACCCGCGTCGCTGCCTACGACGCCGACGACCCGGCTGGATTCGGCCCGGCGCTGCAGGTGGTCACCGGGCACGGCGGGCTGATGATGGATTCGGTTGCAGTGTTGCTGCACCGGTTGGGAGTGGCCTACCTGGGCATCATGGCTCCGGTGTTCCTGGTGCGTCGCAGCCCGAGCGGAGAGCTCCGCAGTGTCGACTCGCCAGCACCCGAGGTCGGCGAGCGAGCAGGCGGTGCCGACGATTCGCTCGAGGAAACCTGGATCCACATCCAGCTCTCGCCATCAGTCGACCGCAAAGCGCTGACGGAGGCTGAGCGTCAGCTGCCCGAAGTGATGACCGACGTCCGCCAGGTCGCAATCGACTCACCGGCAATGGTCGCGACCCTCAGCAGGCTGGCCGACGAAGTCGACGCCAACCGCGACGGGCATTTCACCGCACCGGACCGACAGGACGTCGCTGCACTGCTGCGCTGGCTGGCCGACGGACACTTCGTCCTGCTGGGCTACCAGCGTGGCCCGGTCAGCGACGGTCAGGTAGCCGTTGAGCAAGCGGCTCGGCTGGGCGTGTTGCGGGTGCGCAAGTCATCCCGCCCACGGCTGGCCGGCGACAAACTGTTGACCCTGTCGCAGGCCACCGTGCCTAGCTACATGCGATTCGGCTCGCACACCTACGTCGTGGTGATTCGGGAGAACACCGAAAACAGTGTCATCGCGCACCGTTTCGTCGGCCTCTTCACGTCTGCCGCCATGAACGCCAACGTTTTCGACATCCCGGTGATCTCCCGCACGGTCCGCCGGGCGCTGGCTCTCTCCGAAAATGAGCCAAGTCATCCCGGTCGGCTGTTGCTGGAGATCATTGAAACCTTCCCACGGTCGGAGCTTTTCGCGACAACCGCCGAGCAATTGTTGACCATGGCGATGGCCGTGTCGGGGCTGGGCGCTGTGCGTGGCGCGCTGCTGTTCGTGCGCGCCGACCGGCTCGGCCGTTTCGTATCGTGCTTGGTGTACCTACCCCGGGACCGGTATACCACCGCTGTCCGGCTGCACATGCAGGATATCTTGGTCCACGAATTCGGCGGGGTTGGCATCGAATACACCGCCCGGGTCAGCGAAGCACCTTGGGCGCTGGTGCATTTCATGGTGCGGCTGCCGGACGGCGCTGCTGCAGCCGGTGTCGATACCTCCGAGGCGAACCGGGTGCGGATCCAGACCCTGCTGAGTGAAGCCACCCGGACCTGGGCTGACCGGTTGATCGGCGCAGCACTGCACGGCGGCGTCGCCCAGGATGATGCCGAGCACTATGCGGCTACTTTTCCCGAGGTTTATAAACAGGCCGTCGAACCGGCTGAGGCCATCAACGACATTGCGATCATCGAGGAACTGACCGACGGGTCTGCCAAACTCGTTTTCACCGAACTGGGCGATGACGAAGCTGCCCAATTGACCTGGTTTCTCGGCGGCCACGGCGCATCCCTGAGTGAGCTGCTGCCGATGCTGCAGTGCATGGGTGTGGTGGTGCTCGAGGAGCGACCGTTCAGCGTACGTCGGGCCGATGGTTTGAGAGCGTGGATCTACAAGTTCAGAATTTCGCCGCACCCGACCATTGAGATGCCCGCCGCCGGCTCGGCGCGGGACGAGGCTGCACAGCGTTTCGCTGACGGCGTCACCGCGATCTGGCAGGGCCGCGCGGAGATCGACCGGTTCAATGAGCTCGTGCTGCGGGCCGGGCTGACCTGGCAGCAGGTGGTGTTGTTGCGCAGCTACGCGAGCTACCTGCGGCAAGCGCGCTTCCCGTACGGCCAGAACCACATCGCATCGGTACTCAACGAGCACCCTGGCACCGCACGATCGCTAGTGGGTTTGTTCGAGGCGCTGTTTGATCCGTCCGGCCCGACGAAAAGTCGCGATGCCCAGCTGGCCGCCGCCGCGGTCGCTGTCGACATCGACGCTGTCGTCAGTCTGGATACCGATCGGGTGCTGCGAGCGTTTGCATCACTGATCCAAGCCACCCTGCGGACCAACTATTTTGTTACCCGAGACGGTTCGGCCCGCAGCCAGGATGTGTTGGCGCTGAAGCTTGATTCCCAGCTGATCGACGAACTTCCGCTTCCGCGTCCCAAGTTCGAGATCTTCGTCTACTCCCCGCGCGTCGAGGGCGTGCACCTACGATTCGGCTACGTCTCCCGGGGTGGCCTGCGCTGGTCAGATCGCCGGGAAGACTACCGCACCGAGGTGCTCGGCCTGGTCAAGGCGCAGGAGGTCAAGAACGCCGTCATCGTGCCGGTCGGCGCCAAGGGCGGTTTCGTGGTCAAACAACCGCCCCTGCCCACC
>CAZPZQ010000326.1:0-3900 GCA_964590745.1 uncultured Mycobacterium sp.
GCGCACTACGCGTCGATCACCCGCCAGGAACACACCGGGGTGCCGTTTCTGCAGCCGCTGAGCGACGCTGACATCGCCGACGCGCTATCGGCGGCGGCGGCGGTGGGCGATGACCGCATCCAGCAGGCCGCAACCGGCCACACCAACCCGGAGTCCTGGACGCACGGCTCGTCGGCGCAACGCCAGCATTGGCTCAGTCTCGGCTACCAGACCGGCGACCCGAACCGCTGCGACACCTTCGCCGTCCGCGACCTGGGTTAATCCGCCAGCAGTGCGCACAGCCGTGCCCGGCCGTCCTCGTCGAGTGCCAGCAGTGGTCGGCGCGGTGCCCCGGCCGGGAAGCCGAGGAATTCCAGACCGGCCTTGACGGTGGTGGGTAGTCCGCCGGCGACGATGAATTCCAACAGCGGCTTGAGCCCGTCGTAAATCACCTGCGCGTTGTCGAAGTCACCCGAGCGCACCGCCTGGTAGAGATCCAGACAGGACTGCGTCCGCAGGTTCGCTGCGGCAGTGCACCAGCCGGCCGCTCCGACCCGCAGGGCATCGAGCACCAGCGGGTTGCTGCCGTTGTAGAACGGCAGCCGCCCGTCACTGAATTTCGCGATGCTCAACATCCGGGTCAAATCGCCGGTGGACTCCTTGACCATGGCGACGTTGTCGATGGTGTCGAACATGCGCACCAGCAGTTCCGGCGTCATGTCCACCCCGGACGTGGCCGGATTGTTGTACGCCATGATCGGGATGTCGATCGCATCGGAAATGCTCTTGTAGTGCTGCACGATTTCGCGTTCGGACAGTCTCCAGTACGACACCGGCAGCACCATTACCGCGTCGGCGCCGGCGTCTTGGGCACGCCGAGCGCGGCGCACGGCTTTGGCGGTGGCCACATCCGACACACCGACGATGACCGGAACCCGGTGGTCGACCGCGGCGGTCGCCGCCTCGGCGACGGTGTCGAACTCGTGCTCATCGAGATAGGCCAACTCACCGGTGCTGCCCAGCGGTGCGACCGCGTGCACCCCGCTGGTCACCAGCCGGTCGATCAGCGTGGTCAGTGTTTTGACGTCAATGCTGTCGTCGGCGGTGAACGGGGTTATCGGGTAGGCGATGATGCCGTGAAAGTCAGCCACTTGGTGCACTCCTTCAGTGGCTCAAGGCGTCAGGATGGGCCGCCAGGGCGCGGCGAGCGTAGTAGGCGAAGTTCGCCCTGCTCCGATCGGGCAGCAGCGTCCAGTCGTGTGCCTCGCGGGCCAGTTGCTCCGGCAGCGGCTTGATCTCGCCGGCGGCCATCGCGGCAAGTTGCAGTTTGGCGGCGCGTTCGATCAGCACGGCCAGCGAACATGCCTCTTCGATGCTGGCGCCCGCGATGATCTGGCCGTGATGCGCCAGCAGGATGGCCTTTTTGTCGCCGAGAGCCTTGGCGATGGTGTCGCCCTCCTCGTTGCCGACCGGGATGCCCGGCCAGAACGGCAGGAACGCGACGTCATCGTAGAGGGCGGTGGTGTCCATGTGCGACACCACCAGCGGCGTCTCGAGCATCGACAGCGCGGCGACGTGGAACGCGTGAGTGTGCACGATGCACTGCACGTCCGGCCGCGCCCGGTAGATCCAGCTGTGGAAGCGGTTGGCGGGGTTAGCCATTCCCCCCAGTTCCGGGCCTTCCAGCACGTTGAGATCTTCGTCGACGACCAGCAGGTTGTCTTCGGTGATCTCGTCGAAGCCAAGTCCGAGCCGCTGGGTGTAGTAGCTGCCCGGCTGCTCGGCGCGTGCGGTGATCTGTCCGGTCAGGCCGGAATCATGACCGCGGTCGGACAACACGCGGCAGGTCAATGCCAGTTTCTGTCGGGTGGTCCAGTCGGGTTCGGCGAGGTTGTCGGCGAATCGCTTTTCGGCGCGCTGCATGAGGTCGGACTTGGTGTCGGTGAATGTGGTAGCCATGATGAGCTCCTTTTCCCTTCGACGCGCAGCCGGTGTGACACCATGTTATGACGCAGGACACTTTGTGTCATCATGTCGTCATGGCGGGACTGCTGCGCACCATCCGCCGGCAGCGCGGACTCACCTTGGAGACCTTGGCCGAGCAGACCGGGTTGACCAAGAGCTACCTGTCGAAGATCGAACGGCGGCGCAGCACACCCTCGATCGCGGTGGCGATGAAGGTGGCCAGAGCGTTGGATGTCGATGTGGCCCAGTTGTTCTCCGAACGAAGCGCGCAGGAGAAGATTGCGATCGACCGGGTCGCCGACCGCTGCAGCGGTCGCCAGCGATATCGGCCCATGGCCCCGGGTCTGTTGGGAAAGGTGATGTCACCCTTCGTGGTTCGGCCGAGCGTCCATCCCACCGCAGACCCGCATCCGGTGCACATCGGCCAGGAGTTCGTCTTCGTGCACACCGGAGTGGTCGAGCTGGACTACGGTGACCAGACGCTGACGCTGTGCGCCGGTGACAGCGCCTACTTCGACGCGTCCATCAGCCATCGGCTCCGTCGGGTCGGCAGCACCCACGCCGAGGTCGTTGTCGTCGCTGCCAACGAACCCGGCTGACGGCCGGCTACCAGGGCCGGGTCGAGCAGGTCACCCCGCTACCACCGCTTTGCTGGACGACGACCCGGCCGTCGACGGCGATCTCACAGCGGAACTCGGGATTGATCCGCAGTCCACCGCTGGCGGCAACCAGCGCCCACCGGTCCGGGTCGGCCAGTGTCGCGGTGTACACCAGTGGTTGCCCGCCGACGATCGGGACGTGCAGTGTCTTCAGGTATCGCGACGGGTCGGCGTCATAAGCTGCCTCGCTGGGCGGGTCGGTGTCGATGTACTGGATGTTGGCCATCAGATCGCTGGTGGTGGTCACGGTGTAGGTGACCTGGCGGCCCTCCGGGTCGGCACTCGACGTGCCATGGCCGACCGCGACGCCGGCGGCCGCCATGATCAACGCCGCGCCGACCCTGGTGGTGGTCGCTCGCATGTCCGTCATGTCCGACAACGCTACCGGAGCACTATGCACGACGAAGCGTTGCTGCGAAGATGCTTGGTGTGCCGTGCAATCACAGCCGCAAGCAACGCTTGGTCAACCTGTTCCAGCGCCGGCTGGCCAACCCGATCACCCGCCGGTTGCCGACTCAGGTGCTGCTGGAGACCACCGGCCGGAAAAGCGGTCAACCTCGCCGCACACCTGTCGGCGGGCGGTTGGTCGACCGTCAGTTCTGGTTGGTCTCCGAGCACGGAACGGACGCTCACTACGTTCGGAACATCAAAGCCAATAACGCCGTTCGAATCCGTATCCGCGGGCGTTGGCATTCCGGCACCGCACACCTGCTGCCCGACGACGACGTCCATGCCCGGCTCGAACAACTACCCCGGTATAACAGTGCGCTGGTGGCGGCGTTGGGCACCAAGCTGCTGACACTGCGGATCGATCTGGCCGACTAGCCCATCCCGCCCAACCGCGAAAGCACCTCAGCGACAACGTCGTCGAACGACACGTCGACTTGCGTTCCGGTCGCCAACTCCTTGATGCCGACAGTGCCGGCTGCGATGTCGCGATCGCCGGCGACCAGAGCCAGCCCGGCGCCGGAGCGGTCGGCGGCCCGCATCGCACCTTTGAGGCCGCGGTCGCCGTAGGCCAGGTCGACCCGAACCCCGGCGGCGCGCAGTCGGCTGGCCAGCACCGCCAATTGCAGCTTGGCCTGCTCGCCCAGCGCGACCCCGAACACGTCACACCGAGTGGTGGCACCCACCGTCTTACCCTCGGCGGCCAGCGCCAACAGGGTGCGGTCCACCCCGAGCCCGAAGCCGATGCCGGAGAGGTCGGCTCCGCCCAGTTCGCGCATCAGTCCGTCGTAGCGGCCGCCGCCGCCGATCCCGGACTGCGCGCCCAGGCCGTCGTGCACGAACTCGAAGG
>CAZPZQ010000327.1:0-3896 GCA_964590745.1 uncultured Mycobacterium sp.
CCGGAGGCACCGGGATCAAGGGGACTGACGGTTCATTCAGCGGCGGTGGCACCGGAACCGGACAGAACGGTGGATCCGGTGGCAACGGCGGCCAGGGTGGCAACGGCGGTACCGGTGGATCCGCCGGTACCGGCACCAGCGGCGTCAACGGCAACCAAGGCGCCGGCGGCAACGCGGGCGCCGGCGGTAACGGCGGCACACCTGGGGACGGGGGCAAGGGTGCGAACGGCATCGCCACCAACATCAATGGCGGCAAGGGCGGCAACGGCGGCAGCCAGGGCAACGGCGGCAACGGCGGCAAGGGCGGAGCCGGGGCGGCCGGGGCGACGGGCGTCAACCCGAATAACGGCCGCGCGAGCGATGGCGCGGCGGGTGCCGGCCAATTCTGTGTTCTCCTGGTATGTACCCCAGCTACCAAGGGCGGCAACGGCGGCTCTGCCACTAACCCCGGAGTGTCGGGCGGAAATGGTGGTGCCGGTGGTAGCGGTGGTGGTCCCACGACCGTCGTCGGAGGGCTGGGGGCCAACGGTGGCAACGGCGGCAACGCGACGGGTGTCGGCGGGAATGGCGGCAACGGTGGCCAAGGCGGTGACGCCGGTGCTCTCTTGGGTGTCAGCAGCGCTACCGGTGGGAATGGCGGCACTGGCGGAAATGCACTCGGTTCCGGCGCCGCCGGCGGCACGGGCGGAAACGGCGGCGCCGGTGGCGCGGGTGGTGCCGGCGGTTCGATCTCGGGCAACGCCGGTAACGGCGGCGATGGCGGCGCCGGTGGCCAAGGCGGCGCCGGTGCGAGCGGACCGAATGGTGGAGCCGGTGGCCGCGGCGGCGACGCGAGCATCCCATTGCAGGCCGGATCGGTGCAGGGCGGCGACGGTGCTGTCGGAGGTAACGGGGGAACCGGTGGTAGCGGTGGTGTCGGCGGCAATGGCGGGGCTGGCGGTGCAGCCGGGACCGCGACAAACGGTGCTGCCGGTACCGGCGGCAATGGCGGCGCGGCCGGGGATGGCGGCAAGGGCGGCACCGGAGGGACGGGTGGCAACGGAGGTAGGGGCGGTGACGGCTCCAACGTCCTCGGCGTCTTCGGCAAAGGTGGCAAAGGCGCGGTCGGCGGAACCGGCGGCAACGGCGGGACCGGCGGCGCCGCCGGAAACGCGGGCGCCAGCGGCGGCAGCGGTGGAACCGGCGGCGCGGCCGGACAGGCGGGCGGCGCCGGTGGCAAGGGTGCTGGCGGCGCGACCGGCCGCAACGGTACCGGTGGTCCTTAGCTCAGCCACCGCTCCGTATCGAACCCCTACACCCGCACCGCCGTCACACTCACCACATTCCGAAACGCCGCCAGCGGATCGTCCTCCGGAAACACCCGCCCGTACTCGGCGTACAGCTCCCGCCGCGGCCGGGCGGTCACCTCCCACCCTCGGTCGCGCAAGTACTCGGCAACGTCGTGACGCTCCCCGGTGTAGAACAGCTTCGTCATATCCAGGTCGTAGCCGTACTTCTGCCACTGGTTGGTCAGCGCCTTCGCCCGCTCGGCCATTTTGCGGCCGGCGTCGGCGTGCATTTCGGTGGCCAGCCGGCTGCCCGGCGCGCTCAACGCGGTGATGTCGTCGAACAACCGGTCCTGCGCGTCCGGCGGCAGATACATCAGCAATCCCTCAGCACTCCACGCCGACGGAGCAGAAACATCAAAACCCGCCGCCCGCAACGCTTTAGGCCAATCCTCCCGCAAATCGACACCGACCGTGCGGCGCTCCGCGCGAGCCTGCGCACCCAGCTCGGCCAACGCCCGGGTCTTGAAGTAGACCACCTCCTTATGGACCACTTCGTAAACCGTGATGCAGGACGTACAATCCAGCCGGTAGGCGCGCGCATCCAGCCCGGCCGCCAGGATCACCGCCTGCCGCGACCCGCCATCGGCGGCGAACGCGTCGAGGAAAAACTCGTCGAAGAACCGGGTCCGCACCGCCAACGACGCGACCATCCGCTCCACCTCGACCACGTGATCGGCGGCCCCGTCCAACTCGTCGATGCGGCCGTCGACCAAGCGGGTGAAAAAGTCGATCCCCACCGCGCGCACCAGATCTGCGGCGAACGGGTCGGTAATCAGCGGATCGGCCTCTACCGAAGCCAACGCCCGGGCGGCGGCCACCATGGTCGCCGTGGTGCCTACACTGGACGCCAAATCCCAACTGTCGCTATCGGTTCGAGCCATCGCCGCTACCCCAACATTCCGGTGACGTAGTTCATGTGGGTGAAACCGGTGTCTTCATCCAGCGGCGGCAGCCCGCACCCAGCGAACAACTCGTTGATGCTGCGGCTGTTCACCCGCCAGCCGTGCTCGGCCAGATAGCTCGCCGCCTCGTTGCGCTCCCCGAAGTACACCAACGCGGCCAGATTGAGATCGAAGCCGTGTTCGCGCCAGCCGTCGGCGGCATCCTGCATGCGCTGACGCATCTTGTCCTGTTCACCCGGCTCCAGGTTCGCCGAACTCTCGGTGGCGATCCGGCTGCCCGGCGCACTCAACGCAGTGATGGTGTCCAGCAACCGATCCTGCGCCTCAGCCGACAGGTAACCCAGCAGGCCTTCGGCGCTCCAAGCCGTCGGCAGGGCCGGTTCGAAACCCGCCGCCCGCAGCGCTGCCGACCAGTCGTCGCGCAGATCGATCGGCACGGTCCGTCGCGCGGCGGTGGGCGCAGCACCGGACTCGGCCAGCGTCTCGGTCTTGAACTCGATCACCTCCGGCTGATCCACCTCGTAGACCACGGTGCCGGCCGGCCAGGCCAGCCGGTAGGCGCGGGCATCCAGCCCGGACGCCAGGATCACCGCCTGCCGGATGCCGGCGCCGGTGGCGTACAGAAAGAAGTCGTCGAAAAACCGGGTGCGCACCGCGATATTGTCGGCCATTCGGGCCATGCCCATCCCGCCGTCGTCGCCGAAATCGCTCGGCGCCAGTTCCCCAGTGGCCAGCCGGGTGAGCGGCTCGATGCCCACCGCGCGCACCAGCGGCTCGGCGAACGGATCGGTGATCAGCGGCCCGTCGCCAGACTCGGCACGGCTGGCCATCGCCCGCGCAGCGGCCACCACGGTGGCGGTGGCGCCGACACTGGACGCCAGATCCCAGGTGTCGTTCTCGGTGCGCGACATATATTAAGGCCTCCTGTCGATGACGATGACCACGGCGGGACCCCAGCCGATAGTTAGCCGATGTAATGAGCCGTTGTCGACTGTACGCCCGACCGCCCCGGCCCGGCTGAGACAACTGTTAGTCTCGTAGACTGCTTGCGACGCTGTAGACACGTGGGGCCGCATCTCCCTAATCCTGCGGACCGACATGGCAGGCGCAGCAAGACAGGATCATCCGACGCTGGCCAGACCAGCCCATCGGCACGCCGTGACCAGAGCCCGGCTGCGCAGGAGGAAGAGTGCTTTCGGCTTTCATCTCGTCACTGCGGACGGTCGACTTGAGGCGGAAGATCCTCTTCGCACTGGGCATCATCATCCTGTACCGGCTGGGGGCTTCGATCCCGTCGCCGGGGGTGGACTACCCGAATGTGCAGAAATGCATCGCGCAGGTCAGCGGCGGTGAGGCAGCGCAGGTCTACTCGCTGATCAACCTGTTCTCCGGCGGCGCGCTGCTGCAGTTGACGGTGTTCGCGATCGGCGTGATGCCCTACATCACCGCCAGCATCATCGTGCAGTTGCTCACCGTGGTCATTCCGCGGTTCGAGGAGCTGCGCAAAGAGGGCCAGTCCGGGCAGAACAAGATGACCCAGTACACCCGGTATCTGACTATCGCGCTGGCCATCCTGCAGGCCACCAGCATCGTCGCGCTAGCCGCCAACGGCGGGCTGCTGCAGGGCTGCAACCTGGAGATCATCGCCGACCAGTCCATCTTCACC
>CAZPZQ010000328.1:0-3896 GCA_964590745.1 uncultured Mycobacterium sp.
TGTCGATGCCTTCCTTCTCTAGGAAATCTTGCAGGGCGAGGCTGTTCATCACGGTGCCGAGCATGCCCATGTAGTCGGACCGCATCCGCTCCATACCGCGTTGCTGGAGTTGGGCACCGCGGAAGTAGTTACCCCCGCCGATCACCACCGCGACCTGCACGCCCTCGCGGACCACCTCCGCGATCTGGCGGGCGACCTGGGCCACCACGTCGGGATCAAGCCCGACTTGCCCACCGCCGAACATCTCGCCGCCGAGCTTGAGCAACACCCGCGAGTACTTGAAGCGACCGGCAGGCCGGTCTGCCGAATCCGAGTGAACGTTGGCTGTCGGCGCCTCAGCGGCGCCGGTGCTGGCCGGCTCTCCCATCAGACTCCTCGGACTCTTCGCGCAAGCCACCGAGAGCGCTCGCCCACCGACCACCCCGAAGGCACCCTCATCCTGCCCTATCGCAGCTTCGTCGGCTTGCCCGGGTCAGCCGAATCCCGCCCGAGGATTCATCCGCGCTGTCGTTGCACGTCCCGCAGATGGTGGACGACCTCATGCAAGGTATGGACCGCGACCCAACTCAACGTTCGCACCCGCTTCACCGGGTAGGTGTAAACCACTGTGCGATCCCACTCGGCGGTGCCGAGACGGCTCAGTACGTTCGCGAACATCACCGCGGCGTCTTCCAGTTGCCGAGCCACGGCGATCGGGTCTTGCTCGGCGTAGCCATCGAGGTCCACGCGCTCGTCACGACCCATCGGGTTGAACGACGGACAATCCAGCCACCGAGCGGCGAGCACCCGCTCACGTTGCACCAGCAGGATGTCTCGAACGTGGCACGCGTACTCCAGTACTGACCACTGCTGCAGATCGCGCCGTGAACGCACGGCGGCGCCGGGTTCGCGGACGAGGGCGGCGATCGCCCGGCCGTCGGCGACTATCTGGGCGGGCGCGTTCGGCGCGGTCTCCTCGCGGTACTCGAATCCGCACCCGCCGCAACGGTCCACCCCGCAACGTTACGACGCACGTCGCCATGGTGGGCCGATGCGGCCGGCTTCAAGCCTTCGCGCGTTCCGGGATGCGCGGCCACGGCCGGGCCGCCTCCAGCTCGTAGGCCAGCTCCAGCAACCGGGCATCCGATCCGATCGGGGCGCTGAACATCATGCCGACCGGCAACCCGTCCGCAGATTCGCCCAACGGCAACGAGATCGCCGGCTCGCCGGTGGCGTTCTGCAGCGGCGTGAAGGCCACCCAGTCGATCAGCCGGTCGATGATTTGTTGATACTCGGCGGTCGGGTCCAGGTAACCGACCCGCAGCGGTGGATCGGGCAGCGTCGGGGTGAGCGCCACGTCGTAGTCGCGGAAAAGTCGTGCGGTGTACCGCCGAGAGGTGGCCAGCCTGAATGTCGCCGCCGGCAGCCGGTAGAGGTGGCGCCTGGCATAGCGGTCCAGCCCCATGGTCAGGTTGTCCAGCCGGCTGCGGTCGAACGACGGGCCGAACATCCGCCGCCCGCCGCGGACCAACGCCGTCGCCAAAAACGCCCAGTACAGCAGGAAGTCGTCGGCGAAGTGGGCGGGCACTGGCGGGGTGTCGATCTGCTCGACGTGGTGGCCGAGCTCCTCCAGCAGCGCGGCGGTCTTCAGCGTCAGCTCGCGCACCTCCGGGTTGGCCTCCCGTCCGATCGAGCGGGTGATGACGGCGATCTTGAGCCGCTGCTTCCCGGCCTGTCGCACGTCACCGACCGGCGGTAGCTTGGGATTCGCCCAGATCCGCTCGGCTTCCCGGTAGAACGCGGCGGTGTCGCGCACCGAGCGGGTGAGCACCCCGTTGTAGACGATGCGCACCGGCATCAGGCGCATCTCCCGATCCAGCGGTAGCCGGCCCCGGGACGGCTTGAGGCCCACCAGGCCGTTGCAGGAGGCCGGGATGCGGATCGAGCCACCGCCGTCGTTGGCGTGGGCGATCGGCACCACCCCGGCCGCGACGAACGCGCCGGACCCGGACGATGAGGCGCCGGCGGTGTAGTCGGGGTTCCACGGATTGCGCACCGCACCGAGCCGGGGGTGTTCTGCGGCGGCGCTGAACCCGAACTCGGAGAGCTGGGTCTTGCCCAGCGGAACCAGTCCCTCCGCCAGATACAGTCGCACGAAGTCGCCGTTGACGGCCGCCTGGTGGGGTTCCCAGGCGTCCGTGCCCTGCATGGTCGGCATACCGGCGACGTCGACGTTGTCTTTGACGAACGTGGGCACCCCGTCGAAGAAGCCGCCGTGTCGAGCTGCCGACCGGGCCGGTGCCCCGGCGGAACCTGGGTAGGGCCGGCCGTTCAGTGGCGGGGTGGCCGTCTCGGGGGGCGCCATCGGCGCGTCGGGGAGTTCCGCGGTCGACACCTCGCCTGCTTTGATCCGCTCGGTCAGACCGACGGCGTCGAAGTCGCCGAGGGCATCATCACCGAACGCCTGCACTGTGTCCATACAGCGACGCTAGCAAGACTGACGACTTCGGCGCGATGGCGTGCGCCGAACGACGCGATCGCGGCGAAACCGCTAACTCTGCCCGACTTCGAACCGAACGAACCGGGTGACCGTGACGCCGGCCTCGTCGAGCAGCGTCTTGACGGTTTTCTTGGCGTCAGCGACCGACGGCTGCTCCAGCAACACGGTGTCTTTGAAGAAGCCGTTCACCCGGCCGTCGACAATCTTGGGCAGCGCCTGCTCCGGCTTGCCTTCTTCTTTTGCGGTCTGCTCGGCGATGCGACGTTCGTTGGCCACCACGTCGTCGGGCACGTCGTCGCGGGTCAGGTATCTGGCCTTGAGCGCCGCGATTTGCAGGGCGACCGCATGGGCGGCCTCCGGGCTGGCGCCTTCGTATTCGACCAGCACGCCGACGGCCGGGGGCAGATCCGATGCCCGCTTGTGCAGGTAGGTCTCGACGGTCCCGTCGAAGTAGGCGACCCGGCGCAGTTCGAGTTTCTCGCCGATTTTGACCGACAACTCGGCGACGGCCTGCTCGACGGTCTTGTCGCCGAGCGGGGCGGCCTTCAGCGCGTCGACATCAGTGGCCTTCACGGCGGCGGCGGCCGTCACGACGTCGGCGGCCAGCGCCTGGAATTCGGCGTTCTTGGCGACGAAGTCGGTCTCGGAATTCAGCTCGATCAGGGCGCCGTCCTTGGCGGCGACCAGGCCCTCGGCGGTGGCCCGTTCAGCGCGCTTGCCGACATCTTTGGCACCTTTGATGCGGAGCACCTCGACGGCCTTGTCGAAGTCACCGGCACTTTCGGTCAGCGCGTTCTTGCAGTCGAGCATGCCGGCGCCGGTCAGCTCCCGCAGACGCTTGACGTCGGCTGCAGTGAAGTTCGCCAATGGTCAGCCTTTCTACGATGCGTCAGTGGTGGTGTCGGCGGGTGCGGGCTCGCCGGGGACGGTCGGAGCGGTGGCGGTGGCCGAGGCCAACAACTCCTGTTCCCATTCGGCGAGCGGCTCGGCGGATTCACCCTCCGGCTTGCCTTCGCCGTTCCCCAGCCCGGCCCGGGACTGCAAGCCCTCGGCCACCGCGGAGGCGATCACCTTGGTCAGCAGCGCCGCAGAGCGGATCGCGTCGTCATTGCCCGGGATCGGATAGTCAACCTCGTCCGGGTCGCAGTTGGTGTCCAGGATGGCGATCACCGGGATGCCCAGCTTGCGAGCCTCGCCGACGGCGATGTGCTCCTTATTGGTGTCAACGACCCAGACCGCCGAGGGCACCTTGTTCATGTCCCGGATACCGCCGAGGCTGCGCTCCAGCTTGTTCTTCTCCCGGGTCAGGCCGAGGATCTCTTTTTTGGTTCGGCCCTCAAAGCCGCCGGTCTGTTCCATGGCCTCCAGTTCTGTGAGCCTCTGCAGCCGTTTGTGCACGGTGGAGAAGATGGTCAGA
>CAZPZQ010000329.1:0-3886 GCA_964590745.1 uncultured Mycobacterium sp.
CGCGACCACGATGGGATTCGTCCGCGTGCTCAAGGACCTCATGCGCGAGAAGGAGTTCGGTCACCGGATCGTGCCGATCATCCCGGACGAGGCCCGCACCTTCGGCATGGACTCGTTCTTCCCGACGGCGAAGATCTACAATCCGCACGGTCAGAACTACATCTCGGTCGACCGCGATCTGTTCCTCGCCTACAAGGAGGCCACGGACGGACAGCTCATGCACGTGGGCATCAACGAGGCCGGGGCGACCGCGGCGCTGACCGCCGCGGGCCCGTCCTATGCGACCCACGGCGAGCCGATGATCCCGGTCTACATCTTCTATTCGATGTTCGGGTTCCAGCGCACCGGTGATGGGCTGTGGGCAGCCGGCGATCAGATGGCCCGCGGATTCCTGCTCGGCGCCACCGCCGGACGCACCACGTTGACGGGCGAAGGGTTGCAGCACGCCGACGGGCATTCGCTGCTGCTGGCCTCGGCCAATCCGGCGGTGGTGGCCTACGACCCGGCGTTCGCCTACGAGATCGCCTACATCGTCGAGAGCGGTCTGTCCCGCATGTACGGGGACAACCCGGAGAACGTCATGTTCTACCTGACTATCTACAACGAGCCTTACGTACAGCCCGCCGAACCGGAAAACCTGGACCGTACGGGCCTGCTGCGCGGCATCTACCGGTACCGAGCGGCCGCCGACCGCCGGAACAACGCCGCCCAAATCCTCGCCTCCGGGGTGGCGATGCCGGAAGCACTGCGCGCCGCAGACCTGCTGGCCGCGGACTGGGATGTAGCGGCCGACGTGTGGTCGGTGACCAGTTGGAGCGAGCTGAACCGCGACGGGGTAGCGGTGGAACGGGCCCGGCTGCGCCACCCGGACCGGCCGGCCGAGCCGGCGTATGTGACCCGGGCGCTGGCCGAGACTGCCGGTCCGGTGATCGCGGTGTCCGACTGGATGCGCGCGGTGCCCGAACAAATCCGGCCCTGGGTGCCGGGCACCTACCTGACGCTGGGCACCGATGGGTACGGCTTCTCCGACACCCGACCGGCTGCCCGCCGCTACTTCAACACCGACGCAGAATCGCAGGTGGTCGCGGTGTTGGTGGCGCTGGCCGCCGACGGCGCCGTTGACCCATCGGTGGCGGTCACGGCGGCCCGGCAGTACCGCATCGATGACGTCTTGGCGGTCCGGGAGCAGACATCCGCGGCTGAGGACGCGTGACGACGCGCGCCTTGTTGGAACCAACCAGAGACGTCGCGTAGTTTTTAGGGATGATCGACAGTGGCTCTCCGGGCTCTGTACTGCCCCGCCACACCCTGGACCTGCTCGGCACGGTTCCGGAGACGCTGCTACGGCGGCTGAAACAGTATTCCGGGCGGCTGGCCACCCAGGCGGTGACCGCAATGGGCGAACGGCTGTCGTTCTTCAGCCAACTGGACGCATCTCAGCGGGCCGACGTGGCCCTGGTCGTGCAGACTGCAGTGGTCAACTTCGCCGAGTGGATGCAAGACCCGCGCAGCAACGTCGGCCATACCGCCCAAGCGTTCGAGTTGGTGCCGCAGGATTTGACCCGGCGCATCGCGCTGCGGCACACCGTCGACATGGTGCGGGTCACCATGGAGTTCTTCGAAGAAGTCGTACCGATGCTGGCCCGCTCCGACGAACAAGTGACCGCGCTGACCGTGGGCATCCTCAAATACAGTCGTGACTTGGCTTTCACCGCCGCCTCCGCGTACGCCGACGCGGCCGAAGCCCGAGGTGCTTGGGACAGCCGGATGGAAGCCAGCGTGGTCGATGCGGTGGTGCGCGGCGACACCGGGCCCGAGCTGCTGTCCCGGGCGGCCGCATTGAACTGGGACACCACTGCACCGGCGACGGTGGTGGTGGGCACTCCGCCGCCCGAGCAACAAACCGCCCCCGGCCGCAAGGCCAGCCAAGATCTCCGTGACGTCGCCGCCCGACATGGTCGCGCCGCGCTCACCGATGAGCACGGCACCTGGCTGGTGGCGATCGTGTCCGGTCAGTTGTCGCCGACCCAAAAGTTCTTCGCCGATCTGCTCGGCACTTTCTCCGACGGGCCGGTCGTGATCGGCCCGACCGCACCCAGCCTGACGGCCGCGTATCACAGTGCCAGCGAGGCTATCTCGGGCATGAACGCAGTCACCGGCTGGACCGGGGCGCCACGGCCGGTGCTGGCCCGCGAGTTGTTGCCGGAGCGCGCACTGATCGGCGATGCGTCCGCGATCGCGGCACTGCACACCGACGTGATGCGGCCGTTGGCGGACGCCGGGCCGTCGCTCACCGACACCCTGGACGCTTATCTGGATTGCGGTGGCGCGATCGAAGCGTGCGCCCGCAAGTTGTTCGTTCATCCAAACACGGTGCGCTACCGGCTCAAGCGGATCGCCGACTTCACCGGCCGAGACCCCACCCAGCCGCGGGACGCCTACGTGCTGCGGGTGGCCGCCACGGTGGGCCGACTGGCCAACCGGGAACAGCACGCCACCCTCAGCGGTGGTGGTGTTAGCCAGATCACTTCGCTGGCCCAGTGACGACCCGACCGCAGCGCCGAAGGCGCCCCATCGGCTCAGATGTAGCGATCTGGTATCAAATACATCGCGTTGCCGGCCTATTTTGTAAGGTATCCACAAAAACATAAGACGATGTTCATAATGTGGTACATCATGCAAATCGCGGTTCACAATGTTCTCTTAAATACGTGATTGCATTGCTTGCTCCCGGACAGGGATCCCAGACTCCCGGCATGCTGGTGCCGTGGCTGGAACTGCCCGGCGCAGCCGACCAAATCTCGGCGTGGTCGCAGGCCAGCGGCTTGGACCTGGCCGAACTGGGCACCACCGCCACGGTTGAGGAGATCACCGACACCGCAGTCACCCAGCCCCTGGTCGTCGCGGCCACCCTACTGGCCCACACGGAACTGACTCGGCGGACCGGAGTCCGATCTGACACCGTGATAGCCGGCCACTCCGTCGGCGAGATCGCCGCGTACGCGATGGCGGGCGTGATAACTGCCGACGACGCCGTGATGTTGGCCGCCACCCGGGGCCGGGAGATGGCCAAAGCCTGCGCCATCGAACCAACCGGCATGGCCGCGGTACTCGGCGGTGACGAAGCAGAGGTGCTGGCCCGGCTGGAGCAACTGGACCTGGTTCCAGCGAATCGCAACTCCGTCGGACAGATCGTCGCCGCCGGCCCGTTGACCGCGTTGGACAAGCTCGCCGAAGACCCGCCGGCCCGGGCGCGGGTGCGTAAACTGGCCACCGCGGGTGCTTTCCACACCCAATTCATGGCCCCGGCGCTCGACGGTTACGCGGCAGCCGCCCGGCAGGTCAGCACGGCGGAGCCGGTAACCACGTTGCTATCCAACTTCGACGGACAGCCGTTGAGTTCGGCGGCGGATGCCATGGACCACCTGGTCGCGCAGCTCACCCGACCGGTGCGCTGGGATTTGTGCGTCGACACGCTGCGTCGGCTGGGCGTCTCGGCGGTGGTGGAGTTCCCACCCGCGGGGGCGCTCACCGGTATCGCCAAACGCGAACTTCGCGGTGTCCCGACGCATGCCGTCAAAACACCAGCAGATCTGGACGAGTTGACCGAGCTGTAACGTCGGCGCGCTGGTCGGCCGGGCAATACCCCACCAGGACAACCACATACGCAGTTCCAAGTAACACTAACCGCAACAACAACCGATTGAAGGGAAGCACACTGTGCCTGCCACCCAGGAAGAAATCATCGCCGGCCTTGCCGAGATTATCGAAGAGGTCACCGGCATCGAGCCGTCGGAGGTGACGGTCGAGAAGTCGTTCGTCGACGACCTGGACATCGACTCGCTGTCCATGGTCGAGATCGCCGTGCAGACCGAGGACAAGTACG
>CAZPZQ010000330.1:0-3876 GCA_964590745.1 uncultured Mycobacterium sp.
TCACCGTCACCGACAACACCGGGCAACCGCCCAGCTCGGCCTCGCTGGCCCGGCCGCCACCGGCGAACGCGCCCAATGGTGGTACCAACCCTTCGAACCCCAACCACCACCAGCCACCAACTAGGTCACCGCGCGACTCAGTCATCACCCACTCCCTCGAAGCCCAAACCGGTTGGCGCTCAAGCTACTCGTTCGTCCGACGCATGGAGTTGCTAGCTACCATCGAGAAACTCGATATCACATTGCCGCAGTTCATCGACGAACTCGCGACGCTGAAGCAAGCGCTGGACCACGCCGAAAACCGGTGTGCGCCGCTGAAGCCATCGGGCCAACCCGGCCGCATGCCGGCATGGAATCGGTGAAGCTGTACTTCGCTGTCGGACCGTTCGCCTCGATGGCCAACCGCGCCCGCGATGCGATTCAACAATCCAGTGCCTAGTCTGATGGGACCAAAAAACGTAATTCCCGGCGCAGCCGGACCTTCGCCGGCGAACCCGGCGCGGCGCCCGTTCGGTGCGAGCCTTTCATTCCGGTGGCCAATCAGGCGCACGCTAACCTCGACAGCCATGGCATGCGCCTTTAACTCCACGTTGTCTGTCCCGCGCACCGCAGACGCGCACACCCGACAATGACCCGGGTTGTGCTCGGATCGAGCTCACCGGGTCGGCTCAAGGTACTGCGTCAGGCGGGCATCGACCCGCTGGTGGTGGCGTCCCGCATCGACGAGGACGCTGTCGTCGCCACGTTAGGTGCAGACGCGACACCGGCCGAGGTGGTGTGCGCCCTGGCCGCAGCCAAGGCGACCGCCGTGGCCACCGGCTTAGATGCGGTGGCGACCACGGATTGCGTCGTCATCGGCTGTGATTCGATGTTGTACATCGAAGGCGCCCTGCGCGGCAAACCGACATCGCCAGAAGAAGCCGGTCGCCAATGGCACGCGATGGCCGGCCGCACCGGTCTGCTCTACACCGGCCACAATCTGATCCGCTTGCAGAACAACATGATTGTGTATCAGCGCAGCGAAAGTACAGTGACCGCAGTGCATTTCGGCACGCCATCAGCCGACGAACTGGCGGCCTATCTAGCCACCGGGGAGCCGATGCGGGTGGCCGGCGCATTCACCTTGGACGGCTTGGGCGGCTGGTTCATCGACGGGGTCGACGGCGATCCGTCCAGCGTCGTCGGGATCAGCCTGCCGCTGATCCGGCGACTGCTCAACAGCGCCGGGCTACCGATATCGCAGCTGTGGGTGGACAACCCGGCCGCTGAGCAGCAGCGGCGGTGATGCCGGTCTCGGTTTCTGGTTTCCCCACCGGGTCGGACGGTAGGCTTGATCTTGTGCCAGTGCCTGCCGACCCAAGCCCAGAACTACAGTCCTACGCTCACCCCGAACGCCTGGTGACCGCCGACTGGCTGTCGGCCAACCTGGGCAAACCGGGTCTCGTGGTGGTGGAATCCGACGAAGATGTGCTGCTCTACGACGTCGGCCACATTCCCGGTGCGGTCAAGATCGACTGGGTCACCGACCTCAACGACCACCCGGTCCGCGACTATATCACCGGCGCGAAGTTCGCCGACCTGATGAACCGCAAGGGCATCTCCCGCGACGACACCGTGGTGATTTACGGCGACAAGAGCAACTGGTGGGCCGCCTACGCGCTGTGGGTGTTTACCCTGTTCGGCCACCAAGACGTGCGCCTCCTCAACGGCGGGCGCGACCTGTGGATCTCCTCCGGGCGGGAGACGACGCTGGAGGTGCCCACCAAGACCACCACCGGCTACCCGGTGGTCGAGCGCAACGACAAACCCATCCGCGCCTACAAAGACGACGTGCTGGCCATTCTCGGCGACCAACCCCTGATCGACGTGCGCTCACCGCAGGAATACACCGGTGAGCGCACTCACATGCCGGATTACCCCGAGGAGGGGGTGCTGCGCGGTGGCCACATCCCCACCGCCATCACCATCCCGTGGAACCGCGCGGTCGATGACAGCGGGCGGTTCCGCAGCCGCGAAGAACTCGAGGAGATCTACGGCTTCATCCAGCCAAACGACCGACCCATCGCCTACTGCCGCATCGGGGAACGCTCCAGCCACACCTGGTTCGTGCTGACCTATCTGCTCGGGCTCGAAGGTGTGCGCAATTACGACGGCTCCTGGACCGAATGGGGTAACACCGTACGAGTGCCCATCGTCGACGGCTCCGAACCGGGGCGAGTCGCGGGGGCCGTGCCGGTCTGATGAGCCTGCCTGCGCCCTTGGCCGAGGTGGTCTCCGAGTTCGCCGAAATGGACGGCGACGACAAGCTCAAGCTGTTGCTGGAGTTCGCCGACGAACTACCAGCGCTGCCGGCCGATCTGAAAGAAGCGGCGATGGAGCCGGTACCGGAATGCCAGTCGCCGTTGTTCCTGCATGTCGACGCTGCCGACCCGCAGCGGGTCAGGCTGTTTTTCAGCGCCCCCGCCGAAGCGCCGACCACTCGCGGCTTCGCTTCGATCCTGGCGACCGGGCTCGACGCGCAACCGACGGCCGACATCCTGGCCGTGCCAGAGGACTTTTATCGGGACCTCGGGTTGGCGGCGCTGATCAGCCCGCTGCGGCTGCGCGGCATGTCGGCCATGCTGAACCGGATCAAGCGGCGACTTCGGGGCGCATAGTCGGCCCGGGTGTTCGCACCTTGGACTGCCGCGGGCTACATTCTTAAAGACCTTCCTTAAAGAACTTGCGCCACCAGGAGGCTCCGTGCCCAAGCATGCCAACCCGACGATCTCTAAGGTGCTGGTCGCCAACCGCGCAGAGATCGCTGTCCGGGTGATCCGGGGCGCCCGGGATGCCGGGTTGCCCAGCGTTGCGGTGTACGCCGAGCCGGACGCCGACGCGCTGCACGTCCGGCTGGCCGACGAAGCCTTTGCGTTGGGTGGGCAGACATCGGCGGAGTCCTACCTGGTGTTCGAGAAGCTGCTGGCCGCCGCGGAGAAGTCCGGCGCGAACGCCATCCACCCCGGCTACGGCTTCTTGGCCGAGAACGCCGATTTCGCGCAGGCCGTGATCGACGCCGGCCTGATCTGGATCGGCCCCAGCCCGCAGTCCATCCGCGACCTCGGCGACAAGGTGACCGCCCGCCACATCGCGGCGCGCGCTAAGGCCCCGCTGATCCCGGGTACCCAGGATCCGGTCAAAGACGCCGACGAGGTGGTGGCGTTCGCCCGCGAATACGGCGTGCCGATCGCCATCAAGGCGGCATTCGGCGGCGGCGGCAAGGGCATGAAGGTGGCCCGCACCATTAAGGAGATCCCCGAGCTGTTCGAATCGGCGACCCGGGAGGCTACCGCCGCGTTCGGCCGCGACGAATGCTTCGTGGAGCGCTACCTGGACAAGCCGCGTCATGTCGAAGCTCAAGTCCTCGCCGACCAGCACGGCAACGTCGTCGTGGTCGGCACCCGGGACTGCTCGCTGCAACGACGGTTCCAGAAACTGGTCGAGGAAGCGCCAGCACCCTTCCTGACCGAAGCGCAACGCAAAGAGATCCACGAATCGGCCAAGCGGATCTGCAAAGAGGCGGGCTACTACGGCGCCGGCACCGTCGAGTACATGGTCGGCCAGGACGGCCTGATCTCCTTCCTGGAGGTCAACACCCGGCTGCAAGTTGAACACCCGGTCACCGAAGAAACCTCCGGCATCGATTTGGTGCGTGAGCAGTTCCGCATCGCCAACGGCGAGAAGCTGGACCTGACCGAAGACCCCGAGCCGCGCGGACACTCCATCGAGTTCCGGATCAACGGCGAGGACGCCGGACGCGGCTTTCTGCCCGCGCCGGGTCCGGTCACCCGGTTCGACCCGCCGAGCGGACCCGGGGTGCGGGTGGATTCCGGCGTG
>CAZPZQ010000331.1:0-3823 GCA_964590745.1 uncultured Mycobacterium sp.
AACTGGGTGGCGTTGATGGCTTGCCAGTTCTTGTAGCTGTTGACGTAGCCGAGCCCGATGTTGACCCGGCCGTCGCCGAGCGGAAACACCCAACCGTAACCCGGTAACTGGTCGCCGTTAAATGCCAGCTTCAGGTAGATATCCAGGGAGTCGGTGTCCGGCCGCGCTGCTGACATCTCGGCGCGGATTGCGATCGCCGAGTAGCCGTTGTACACCGAATCCAGTTTGAGGGCCCGCTTGATTGGCGAATAGGCGCCGTCGGCGGCGACCACCGCGTCAGCGAATACATGCTCTCCGCTCTTGAGCGTCACCCCTGTCACCCGACCGGTGTCATCAATGAGCGGACCCGACACCTCCGCGGACTGCCGAATCTGCGCGCCGGCGGACTCGGCGTGTTTGAGCAGCAACGTGTCGAGTTCGGGTCGGCGGGCGACATGGCCGTGGTCGGGCATGCCGGGTCGCCGGGGGAACGACAGTTCCCATGCGCTCGGACTGAACACTCGCACCCGGTTGACCCGGTGAAATTTGGCGACCTGCTCGGCGAGCCCCATTTTTTGCAGATAGCTGACCGCGCGCGCGGTCAGGCCATCGCCGCACGGTTTGTCCCGGGGGAACTGGGCTTTGTCCAAAATCACCACCCGGGCACCGGTCTGTGCGGCTTGCCATGCGGCCGCTGACCCCGCGGGCCCGCCGCCGGTGATTATCAGGTCGAATCGCTGCGTCACTGCATCTCATCTCGATGTTGGCGGTACATCCGCCGGGACTCACACGATGCTAGCGAACCGGTTCGCAGACCGCCCAAGGGAATATCAACGCAGGCCACTGCGGTGGGCAGCAATGGCGATCGAGTCCGCGAGTTGACCTGGCGACGATTTGCCTCGCAGGCTGCCCAGGTCAGTGCCGACAAGGCGGTAAGGTGCTTGGCGTGCGGAGAGTAGCCAGACCCAAACCCGGTGGCAACGCCGGGAAGAAAGTCGATGCGCGCAGCGAGCGTTGGCGCGAACACCGCAAGAAGGTGCGCGGTGAGATCGTCGAGGCTGCGTTCCGGGCGATTGACCGCCGGGGGCCGGACGTGAGTGTGCGGGAAATCGCCGAAGAAGCCGGCACCGCGAAGCCGAAGATCTACCGGCATTTCGCCGACAAATCCGATCTCTTCCGAGCGATCGGAGAACGGTTGCGAGACAAGCTGTGGGCGGCGATCTTCCCGGCTGTCGACTTCACCAGCGACTCGATCCGTGATGTTATCCGTCGCAGCGTGCAAGAGTACGTCGACTTAGTCGACCAGCACCCCAACGTGGTGCGGTTCTTCGTGCAGGGGCATGCCCCCGAGCAGTCCGAGTCGGCGATGCGCACGTTGAATGAGGGCCGCGAGATCACCCTCGCGATGGCCGAGATGTTCAACAACGAACTGCGCGAAATGGAATTGGACCGCTCCGCAATCGAGCTTGCGGCGTTCGCCGCCTTCGGCTCGGCGGCGTCCGCAACCGACTGGTGGCTGGGCCCCAACCCGGGCAGCCCGCGGCGAATGGCCCATGATGCATTCGTTGCGCACTTGACCACCATCATGATGGGCGTCATTAGTGGCACCGGCGAGGTGCTGGGGATCAGGTTCGATCCGGACCGGCCGATCCACGAGGCGGTTCCGGGCCAGCGTCCGGTTGTCTGACCGGGTCGAGGCGGTCAGGTTCGGCCGGCTACCGACACGTGATCGAGGCACGCGTTTCGTTGACATCCGATCGGTGCACCAGGTAAAAAGCGTACAAACCGATAGGAATTATTTAAGTAGATGCTGACAGCATGCCAGTATGCTCAAGTCATCCCGCGGTAGGAGAATCGCATAGCCCACGCGATACGCAGGAAGCTCTACCGGCGCGGTTTCGGATTACTGGCCGGAGCCGGCACGATGGCGTGGGTGTCGCTGGCCACCCCGGCTTCAGCGGCGGCGGATGCCACAGCGCCCACGGCGCCGGCGTCCTTTCCCTTCGGCGGACCGCCCGGAGATCCGTTCGCCTGTATGGCTGCGGACGTCTTTGGATGCGCGATCATCTACGGCGGCAGCGGTATTCCGATACCGCACCAGAACTACATCGATGCGGTCAATGAGCGCTACATCCAGCCCGGCCATCCCGGGTTCACTCCGCAGGCGCTGTTCACCCCCGAGGGATTGCAGCCGTTCACCGGGGTCAAGACCCTGCCACTGGACACATCGATGGCTCAGGGCCTGACTTTGGTAGATCAAGTGCTCAACCAACAACTCGCCGCCGGACACCAAGTCCTGCTCTACGGCTACTCGCAGAGCGCCACCATCGACACCCTCGAAGAGCGAAACCTGCTGGCCCTGCCTGTCGGCGAGCGCCCCACCCCGGACGAGCTGTCCTTCTTGTTGCTTGGGAACCCCAACAACCCCAACGGCGGCCTGCTGCAGATGTTCGACCTGCCCGCGCTGCAGGACGCCGACGGTAACGGCCCGACCATCCCGTCGCTGGGCGTGACATTCAACGGCGCCACACCCGACAGCATCTATCCGACCACCAGCTACACGCTCGAATATGACGGCTTCGCAGACTTCCCGCGCTACCCGCTCAACCTGCTCGCCGACCTCAACGCCGTCGCCGGTATCCAATTCGTGCACGATCAGTACCCGATGCTCACCCAGGAGCAACTCGACGGCGCCCACATACTGTCGACGGATAGCGCCAGCAACACCGTCTACAAAATGATCGAGACCGCGAACCTGCCACTACTGGATGTGCTGCGTGGAAGCCCGCTGGGTAACGCGATCGCTGACCTGCTGCAGCCAGATCTGCGGGTGCTGATCAACTTGGGCTACGGCAGCATCGAGCACGGTTGGGACCCCGGCCCGGCGAACGTGCCCACCACATTCGGGCTGTTCCCGACCGACATCAACCCGGTCGATGTCGTCAACGCCCTGGCCGACGGCGCCCAGCAAGGCGTCCAGGACTTCACCCATGACCTGGAAACGTTGTCGCTGCCGGAGCTGTCGGATGCTGGCGGCGCCGGCGGTGGATTCACCATGACCACGCTGCCCAGCTTCACCGATATCGTCAACGCGTTCAGCGGCTCACTCGCCTCGGCCTATGCGGTTCTGCTGCCGACCGCCGACATCGCGAACGCCCTGCTGACTACCTTACCGACCTATAGCGCCCAGATCTTCCTGTCCGAACTCATGGACGGCAACCTGCTGGACGCGGTCGGGCTGCCGATAGCGGCGACCGTCGGGCTCGGCTCCGTGGCAGCCGGGTTCGAGCTGATCAGCATCGAGAACGCGATCGCCGAAATCTCCGCGGATTGGTCGGGCATCCTCTCCTGACCGGCTGCGCATTGACACCGCCGCGGATCGCGGTGACACTGGAAATACCAAGTATCCGGTACCGGCGTTCCCAGGAAGTGAGCGCATCATGACCGTCACAGATCAAGCCGCGGGCCACGCGGCGAGCGCAGCGCGCGTGGTGAGTACCCGCGCGCTGATCATCGGGACGGGGTTCTCCGGCCTCGGCATGGCCATTGCGCTGCAGCGCCAAGGCGTCGATTTCCTCATCCTGGAGAAGGCCGACGAGATCGGCGGTACGTGGCGGGACAACACCTACCCCGGTTGCGCCTGCGATGTGCCGTCGCACCTCTATTCGTTCTCCTTCGAGCCGAAAGCCACCTGGAGCAAGTTGTTCTCGCCGCAGCCGGAGATTTTGGACTACCTCAACGGCGTCACCGACAAGTACGGGCTGCGCCGGCACATCCGGTTCGGTTCACTGGTCAACCGTGCGCACTGGGACGACGGCGAGTACCGCTGGCACGTGTTCACCGA
>CAZPZQ010000332.1:0-3808 GCA_964590745.1 uncultured Mycobacterium sp.
GCGCGATGCCGAGCGCGCCGGCGCCCGCCCCGCCGGCCCCACCGGGTCCCCCGGCACCGGCCGCACCGCCGGCACCGCCGGCACCACCGGCGCCGCCGGCGCCGATCCACCACCCGCCGGCACCACCGGCTCCACCGTCGGTGCCGACACCACCGGCCCCGCCGGCCCCGCCGACACCGAACCAGCCGATCCCCGCGCCACCGGCACCGCCGTCGCCGCCGCCCGCACCGCCGTCACCGCCGGCGCCACCGATGCCCATCCACCAGCCGCCGACACCGCCGGCACCACCGGCGCCGCCGTCGGCCCCCGCTCCGCCGGCACCGCCGTTGCCGAACATGCCGGCGTCCCCACCGGCACCACCGATGCCATCGTCGACGCCCGACACACCGACCGTGCCGGTGCCGCCGTCACCGAACAGGAACCCGCCATCGCCTAGGTTTCCGATGCCCGGCAGCCAACCGAACCACGAGTCGTTGCTGCCGGTGAAGCCATCGATGCCGTCGCCGATCAGGGTGCGGCCGAACAGGTCGATGAACGGCTGGTTGAGCCAATCCAGGAATGGCTGGCTAGCCGGGTTCTGGATGAAGTCCTCGAGGGCGTCGTGGATCGGCAGGTAAAGATCGTTTTGGTGCCAGTCCACCACCGCCACGTCGCCGGCGGCCAGCCAGTCCGCGTAGGTGTCAAAAGTGGGTAGGTCGAACCACGTCGACGGGTCGAGAAGGTCGAAATCCGCCCGCGCCGTAGGCGCCGCCGCCAACGGCGACAGGCCGAACGACAAAAAAGCAGCTACCGCACTTCCGGCACCTGCCACCCGGCGGCGCAGCCTAGCCGCATCTCTGCGACCACGATGGCTGCTGCTGGGCCGACGACGCATCCCCTGGGACCTTTCCGTCCGCCCCCGCACTGGCGTATGTCCCTCATGGGATACAAAGGTTGATATTAAGTTCAGTCGGTCAGCTTGTCGAATCGTAGCCGGCGATGCCCGGACGGCGGATCCAGCTCACCTGTCCGCGAATGCCCAGAAGATAGACATATTGAGGTACAACACGACCTTCATGCTGATATCTACGGTGTCGCTAAGTTCGCTATGTGTATCCTCAGTGTTGGACAGCGGCCGTGGAAGATCTGACGCCGGCGCCGCTAACCACTCCGCCTATAACCGCGGCTCCCCCAGCCACAGCACACTGGCCCCGCTCACCGACCGCTCGGCTCGATCGAGAACCTCGGCCAGCGACCGCACCAGCAACGCGCCCACCGCGTCCGGCAGCGATGCGGCGGCCGGCAGCGAGGACGGGCGCGGCCGCAACAACTCCCACAGTGACGAACCGGGGTAGCTGAACATCCGCACCTCGGCGTCTGGATCGATGCCGGCCAGCACCTTGGCGCGCCGGATCGCGGTGTGCAGCCCGCCGAGTTCGTCGACCAGGCCGCGGTCCAGCGCGTCGGCGCCGGTCCACACCCGGCCGCGGGCCACCGCCTCGACGGCGTCCACCGACAGCTTGCGGCCCTCGGCAACCCGGGCCAGGAAATCGGCGTAGAACAAGTCAGCCTCAGCCTCGACCTGAGCCTGTTGTTCGGGGGTGAACGGCGCGTTGATCGACCACGCATCGGCGTTGGCGTTGGTGCGCACGGTGTCGCTGCCCACCCCGAGCCGGTCCTTGAGGGCGCGGGCGATCAGCTTGCCGGTCACCACACCGATCGAGCCGGTGATGGTGCCCGGGTTGGCGACGATGGTGTTGGCCCCCGCCGCGACGTAGTAGCCGCCGGAGGCCGCCACCGCGCCCATCGACGCCACCACCGGCTTGCTCGCTTTGCCGGCGTTGCGCACCTGATGCACTGCCCGCCAAATGGTTTCCGACCCGCTGACCGAGCCGCCGGGACTGTCCACCCGCAGCACGATGGCGGAAACCTCGTCGTCGGCGGCGGCCTCCCGCAACGCCGCCGCGACGGTGTCACCGCCGGCGCTGGACTGGCTGAGCGGCACCAACTGCGGGCCGCCCCGGCCGCTGACGATCGGACCGGCCACCGTCACCACCGCGATCGCGGGTTTGGGCTTGCGGCCCGGAAGCCTCGGCGCGAACAAGCCTCTGTGCGCGGTGGCGTGACCGTATCGATGCAGGTAAAGCCTCGGCGGCGCTTCGTCAGCGGTGTCGGCGTTGCCCTGGTCCGGGGAAATACCCTTGGCGCCAACCATTTCGGCGATACGCCCGTAGGCCTGGTCACGATAACCGATCCGGTCGATCAACCCGGCCGCCACTGCATCGTCGCGCAGCAGCGGCGCTCGGTCGGCCAACTGATCTACCGCATCCGGATCGAGCTTGCGCGAGTCCGCGACGGCCTGGCGCACCTGAGTGTACAAGCTTTGCACCAGCGCGGTATCGGCTTCCCGGTGCGCGTCGGTGTAGCTGTCTTGAGTGAAAAGGTTTGCCGCCGACTTGTATTCGCCGCGGGCGACGAACTGGGCTTCGATGCCGGCCTTGTCCAGTGCGGTCCGCAAAAACAATGCGCTGGTGGCGAACCCGACCAGCCCGACCGTACCGGACGGCTGCATCCACACCTCGCCGAACGCCGAGGCCAGATAGTACGACAGCGTTCCCGGGTAGGTCTCCGCCCAAGCCACCGACGGCTTTTGCGCGGTGAACGCGGCGATCGCCTCGCGCAACTCCTGCACCGGACCGGCCGGTGCGTGCGGAAGCTGAACCCGCGCAATCAATCCGAAAACCCGCGGATCATCGGCCGCACGGTGGAGCGCAGCCACCGTGTCGCGCAGCACCAGCGGGCGTCCCCCGGAGCTGATGAATGCCAGCGGGTCGAAGCCGCCGGTCTCCTGCGGCACGGACTGCAGATCGAGTTCCAGCACGCAGCCGTTGGGCACACCGCGGTGGCGCGCAGTGTCGATGTTGCGCACCAGGGTGCGGACATCGTCGACACCTGGCAGGCCGGGCAAGAACGCGAACATGGCTTGCAGCCTACCGATCATCGAGCGTGCGCTGCCCGGCTACAACTCGGTGACCGAACCCCCCGCCGCGGTGATCTTCTCGCGGGCGCTGCCGCTGAACTTGTGCGCGCTGACGTCGACTTTGGCGGTGATCTTGCCGTCGCCGAGCACCTTCACCAGCGTCTTCTTCCGCACGGCGCCCTTGGCTACCAGGTCCTCGATGCCGATCGTGCCGCCGTCCGGAAACAGCCGGTTGATGTCGCCGACGTTGACCACCTGGTATTCGGTGCGGAACCGGTTGCGGAACCCCTTGAGCTTGGGCAGCCGCATGTGGATCGGCATCTGCCCGCCCTCGAAGGTCACCGGCACGCCCTTGCGGGCCCGGGTGCCCTTGGTGCCCCGCCCGGAGCTGCCGCCTTTGGAGCCCTCGCCGCGACCGACACGGGTGCGTTTGGTTTTCGATCCCGGCGCCGGACGCAGGTCATGCAGTTTGATAATCATCTGGTTGCGCCACCCCCTTCAGCGACCGTCTCGACCTGCACCAGGTGGTGCACCGCCTTGATCAGACCGCGAGTCTGGGCGTTGTCTTCGCGGACCACCGATTGCCGTATCTTACGCAGCCCCAGGGTGCGCAGGCTCTCCCGCTGCCGCCAGCGGGCGCCGATGGTGCTGCGCACCTGGGTGATCTTCAGCTGAGTCATGGTTAGGCCGTTCCTTCACGCGGCGTGCTGCCGGCCAGCGCTTCGCTCTCCCGGCGGGCCTTGAGCATGGCGGCCGGCGCGACGTCCTCGATCGGCAGTCCACGCCGGGCCGCCACCTCCTCGGGGCGCTGCAGCATCTTCAGCGCGGCCACCGTGGCGTGCACCACGT
>CAZPZQ010000333.1:0-3794 GCA_964590745.1 uncultured Mycobacterium sp.
TTTCCCGCGCCGCATCCGGCGGTGCGTTGATCCTGTCTGCCCTGCTTGCTACCTGCCAATGATTGTGCCGTGCGGAGCCGTCACCGCGCGCCCAGCACTTCACCGATGTACATTGCAACCGCCGCGACGCTGGCGATAGTTCCCGGATAATCCATCCGGGTCGGCCCCAGCACCCCCATACCGCCGTAGATGGTGCCCAGCGAGCCGTAGGCGGTGGACACCATCGCGGCTCCGGCCATCTCCTCGGCCTCAGTCTCTTGTCCGATGCGCACCGTGACCTTACCGGTCTCCTGTTGGGCTGCCAGCAGTCGCAGCACCACTACCTGCTCTTCCAGCGCTTCCAGGATGGAGCGCAGCGAGTTGCCGAAATCGGCGGCGTTGTGGGTGAGGTTGGCGGTCCCGCCCAGCAGCAGGCGTTCTTCATTGTGTTCGACCAGCGATTCCAGCAGGACCGTCGCCGCCCGGCCGACCGCGTCGCTGAAGCTGCTCGGCGGTCCGCCGCGACCCTCGAGGTGACCGACCAGATCGGCGACGGCGGCGGACGCGGCCGCGATTTTCTTGCCGTCCAGCGCTTGGGCGAGCAGGTCCCGCAGCTGGGTGAGCTGCTGGTCGTCGATGGTGTCACCGAGTTCGACGATGCGCTGGTCGACCCGACCGGAGTCGGTGATCACGACCAGCAGCAACCGCGCCGGGGTTAACGCGATCACTTCCAGGTGCCGCACCGTGGACACCGACAGCGTCGGGTACTGCACCACTGCCACCTGGCGGGTCAGTTGGGCCAGCGTGCGCACCGCACGGCGCAACACGTCGTCGAGGTCGACACCGGATTCCAGAAACGACAGGATGGCCCGCCGCTCCGCCGCCGACAGCGGCTTGACCTGCTCGATCCGGTCGACGAATTCGCGGTAGCCCTTCTCGGTGGGCACCCGCCCGGAGCTGGTATGCGGCTGGGTGATGTAACCCTCGGCTTCGAGCACCGCCATGTCGTTGCGGACCGTCGCTGATGAGACGCCCAGGTTGTGCCGTTCCACCAGCGCTTTCGAGCCGACCGGTTCTTTGGACGCGACGAAGTCGGCGACGATGGCGCGCAGCACTTCGAAGCGGCGGTCGTCGGCAACACCCATAGCGACTAGGTTACTTTCTGGGTGACTTCCCGGCTTAGGTCTCTGGCGCGAGCGTGCGCGATCGTACGCGAAGACGCCGGGTTTGCTGCACCTCGACGCACGCTCGCGGAGAAAGGGGCAGACGTGTCCGACTTCCCTTACCGCGACCGTTTCGGCGTCAACCGCGCCCTGCCGGACCACAGCCGCCCCCGCGACGACGTGTTGGCCGAGCTGAGGGCGATGGCCACCGAGGAGGACCGCACCTGGGAGACCGGCCAGGTGTCCGGCACCATGTACTGCGGCGACCACGAGCACTACCGCTTCCTCAACGAAGCGTTCGGGCTGTTCGCGCACGTCAACGTGCTGCAGCGGGACATCTGCCCGAGCGCCACCAAGTTCGAGGGCGAAATCATCGCGATGGCGCTCGACCTGATGCACGCCGACGCGGTCACCGACACCGAACCGGCCGGCATGATCACCACCGGCGGCACCGGCAGCATCCTGCACGCGCTGCTGGCCTACCGCGACCACGCCGCCGCGCACCGGGGCGTCACCCGGCCTAACTTCATCAAGCCGGAGACCGGGCACCCGGCGTTCGACAAGGGCTGTCATTTGTTCGGCATCGAGCTACGCAAAGCACCGATCGATCCCGAGACGACGCTGGTCGACGTCGACTGGGTGGCCGACCACCTCGACGAGAACACCATCGCGATCGTGGGCTCGGCACCCAACTACGGCTACGGCACCATCGACCCGATCACCGAGCTGGGCGCATTGGCGCTGGACCGCGGCGTCGGCCTGCACGTCGACGGCTGCCTGGGCGGGTTCATCCTGCCGTTCGGCCGCGAACTCGATGCTCCCGGCCTGCCGGAGATCCCGCTGTTCGACTTCCGGGTGCCCGGCGTCACCAGCATCTCCGCCGACACCCACAAGTACGGCTACGCGCTCAAGGGCAGCTCGACGCTGCTGTTCCGGGACAAGGCCTACCGCAACGCGCAGTACTTCTACCTGCCCGACTGGACCGGCGGCAAGTACATGTCCCCGGGCATCGAGGGATCGCGCTCCGGCGGGCTGCTGGCCGCGACCTGGGCGGCGATGGTGCAGCTAGGCCGGGACGGCTACCGGTCCTACGCGCGGGCGATCTTCGAAACCGCGGCCGCTATGCAGGCCGTGGTGCGCTCGCATCCCGAGCTGCAGATCATGGGCGCGCCGACGTTCTGTTTCAGCTTCCGCTCCGACGAATTCGACATCTACCACGTCGCCGACGCGATGAAGCCGAAGGGTTGGCGATTCAACGGCCAGCAGTACCCCAACGCCATCCACATGGCGGTCACCCGCCCGCAGACTCAGCCCGGTGTGGTGGAGGCGTTCGCACACGACCTCGACGACGCCGTCGAGTACGCCAAGAAAAAGGAGGCCGCCGGCGAACCGGCCGAAAGCGCGGCCATCTACGGCGGCATCCCGGGCGGCATCACCGCCGAGGCGGCCCAGTTCATCGAGCGGATCATGGAGCAGATGCTGGACGCCCAGCAGTCGGTGCCGCCGGCTTGATGACCCCCTCCGAACGGTTCGCGCTCGCCATCGACCTGGGCACCGGTGGCCCCAAGGTCGGGTTGGTGGCGCTGGACGGCGTGGTGGCCTGGGCCGAGCACACCGCGGTGGCGACCGAGTACGGCCCGGGCGGCGCGGCCACCCAGGACGCTGAGCTGTGGTGGACCATCATCTGCGATGCCACCCGGCGGGGCCTGGTCGAAAGCGGGGTGCCCGGCACCCAGGTTTGCGCGGTGGCGGTCACCGGCCAGTGGGCGTCGACGGTTCCGGTCGGCGCGGACGGGCGGCCGGTGGGCCGGTGCCTGATGTGGATGGACACCCGCGGCGCGCCGTATAGTCGCCGGGCGCTCGGCGGGCGGGTGCAGGGCTATCGGCTGCGGGTGCTGGCCAGCTGGATCCGCCGCAACGGCGGGGTGCCCAGCCCGAACGGCGACGACCCGGTCGGGCACATGCTGTACCTGCAGCACAGCGGGTCGCCAGCGCGGTGGTTTCTGGAGCCGGTGGACTACCTGAGCATGCGGTTCACCGGTCGGGCAGCCGCGTCGCACGCGTCGATGCTCGGCTGCTGGCTCACCGACAACCGTGACCTTTCCAAGCGTTTCAGGCTGGACTACGACGACACGCTGGTGCGGCTGGCCGGGGTCGACCGGTCCCGGCTGCCGCCGCTGGTGCCGACCGGCTCGATCGTCTCGCGGGTGGCGCCCGCGGTCGCCGCCGAACTGGGCATCTCACCCGACGCGCAAGTGGTGACCGGCACGCCGGACCTGCACAGCGCAGCGGTGGGCGCCGGCGCGGTGCGGATGGGCGAACTGCACATGCCGGTTTCCACCACGTCGTGGATCAGCTGCCCGCTACCGGCCAAGAAGACCGATGTGCTGCACCAGATGGCCACCGTGCCGGGTCTCGACCCGACCAGTTACCTGCTGGTCAACAATCAGGACACCGCGGGCCGCAGCCTGGAGTGGCTGCGTGACAACATCTTTGGTGCGCAGAGTTACGAGGACCTGATCACCTTGGCGGCCAGTGCACCGCCGGGCGCGAACGGGGTGATCTTCACCCCGTGGCTCAAGGGCGAGCACTCCCCCATCGACGACCGCAACGCCCGCGGCGGGTTTCACAACCTCTCGCTGAGCACCACCC
>CAZPZQ010000334.1:0-3791 GCA_964590745.1 uncultured Mycobacterium sp.
GGCTCGTCGGCGTGCGCGAACACCAGGGTGAAGTGGCCCTCCAGCCGACGCAGCACCGCCAGCGCGGAGGCCGCGAAGTCTCCGGTGGTGTCACCGCACCGGTACTGGCGAGCCAACAGGTGCACCGCCACTTCGCTGTCGGTCTCGCTGGTGAACTCCACCGGGCCGTATTCGAGGTCGCGTTCCAGTTCGTCACGCAGGGCGGCGAAGTTCTCGATGATGCCGTTGTGCACCACCGCGAACTTGCCGGCCGCGTCCCGGTGCGGGTGCGCATTGCGGTCGGTCGGGCGGCCGTGGGTGGCCCAGCGGGTATGGCCGAGTCCGGTGCCGCCGGCCAGCGCGGCGGGATCGGCGGCGGTGAGTTCGGCCTCCAGGTTGGCGAGCCGGCCGGCGCGGCGCCGGACGGTCAGCTGCCCGACACCGTCGACAATGGCGATGCCGGCCGAGTCGTAGCCACGGTATTCCATCCGGCGCAGTGCCTCGATGACGACGTCACGGGCGGGACGTTGGCCTACATAGCCGACGATTCCGCACATAACTCATCAGGGTAGTGCAGGCCGGACAGCCGACGCCCGGTCCTGCTGACCGGGTTGTCTGCTGGCGGCGCTGCCCGGCGATCGGAGCAACCGAGACTTCGCCGCTGTTGAAGTCGACCGCCCCGGTCCGGCAGCCGAAACGACGACAGGCACTCCACGCCGGGGTGAGCCCGCGACGAGGATGCCCGTCGCCGACGGTGTGCGGTGAGACGCTACAGCGAGCCGAACAGGTCGCCGAAGGCCTGGCTGAGGCCGGACAGCAGGTCGCCGGGGTCGACGGCGGCGGCGGTCGTGTCGGACGGCCCGAACGTCAGGGTGCCGCTGAGCACCTCCGCGATAACCTGCTCCAAGCCGACCAGTGCACCGAACGGCCCTACCCCGTGGCCGATCCAGGGGAAGGTGACGGTGAGTGGACTCGTGACGCTCAGCCCGAGGCCGAGGGAGTTGAGGATCGAGCCGCCGCCCGCGACGGCGGGAGCGGTGAGGCCGTCGATGCTCGTCGGTGAGCCGACTTCCCCTGGCGTCAGCAGCCCGCCCAAGGCGAAGCTCAGGTTGGCGATGGAGGTGCCCTCCGGCAGCAGGCCGGCTTCGTTGACGGCCGGGACCAGAGCGTTCAGGTCGAGGGTGGCGCCGTTGAGGAAGCCGTTGACCATGTTCGCCGGGATGTTGACCAGCTCCTGCAGCGCCGCCGTCGTGTCCGGAGTGTCGCCGCTGAGATCGCTGGTGATGGCGTCGATGCTGTTGATCAGCGCCACCCACGGCGAGACGAACGGACCCAGTTCGCCGATGAGCGCGCCGGACAGCGGCGAGGCCAGGAAGTTGGCGATCGGTGGGAGGTAGTCGGGAAGTGCCGGAAAGAGCGTGGGCTCTAACTCGTGCGCTTGGTTGGTCAGAATCGAGAAGAGGAACGCGTAGGATTCAGTGAAGCCCGGCTCGCCTATGCTGCTATCGGGTGTTTGGACACCCAGCGTCCATGCTGTCAGCGGATCGATGAACGTCTTCTGGTCGCCGCTGAGGAACGTGACGGCTCCCAACAGTTCCTGCAGAGATGTCTGGGCCCAGTCCGGGTTAGCAGCGATCGCGTCGGACAGTGCGGTCTGAGCGTCTGTGCTGGCAGTCTGGAGCGCGTCTAAGTTCGCTTCCGCCGTGGTGAAGGCGTCCGTCCACGCCGTGGTGAAGTCGATACCGGTGGTTAATGCGACGTCACGCGTCACGTAGGTGTCGGGCAGTGGCGTGGCCACCGGTGCGACCGCGATCATGCCGGCGCCTACCAGCGCGAGGCCGGCGGTGGCATAGGGACGAAGTGCGTGATTCATTTGAGTACCTCTCAGGTTTCAATCCGCACCGGCCATTGCCTATGGTCGTAAATGAGAGTGTATCTGATGCAGAACTGTGGTTCAAGCGATCGAATGCTCAGAAGTGAGCCTACTTTGCCCTGGACGCGCCCTCAGCGACGCCAGTGAGTAGCCGTTAACCTGAGCATTTCTCCCGTCAAGGTTGGCATCCGGAAACTGAGATAATCCTGTGCTCTGACGCTACTCGGCGGGCACCGTGGCCCTCGACGCCCGTCGCGGCAGCGCAGCGGCTAGGTTGGCAATCTGGAGCCCAGTATCGGGGTGGCCAGGCAACGACGGTCTAGGTGACAACGTGCCAGAGGATAGCGTACGCACCGTACACACCCTGGTGGATCTGCTGCGCCAGCAGGCCGACCGGTACCGGGGATCCCGGTCGCGGTATTGCGCCCAGCGGGTTGAGTGTGCGCACACGGCGTCGAGTGTGCATCAGAGGCGGCGACACGCCGACAGCGGTCGCCCTCAGCACACCGTGAAACCGGTCATGGATCTCCCGCCGCCACCGACGACCTGTCAGCATGGGTTATCCCGGTGACGCGGGAGTGCGGGCCACGAGGAGGGAAAGGAGGCATCGGGTGCCACACGATGCGTTCCATCCCGACCTGCCGCCGCGCGAGCACGCCACCGGCAACCGCGTCCACCATGTTCGGTCTTCCGAGCTTGACGTCGACACCGCACAAACCGAAGGCATGCAGCGGTTCGCCGCGATCAGCGGGCGCGCGGTCGGATCGGAGAAGCTGTGGATGGGCGAAACGCACGTCCGACCGCAGACGGTGTCGGCCAACCATCACCACGGCGAATCCGAGACGGCGATCTTCGTGCGCAGCGGTCACCCGGATTTCGTCTTTCACGACGGCCACCGGGAAGTCCGGATCAGCACCAGCCCCGGCGACTACGTCTTCATCCCGCCGTATCTACCGCATCGCGAGGAGAACCCCAGCCCCGACCAGCCCGCGGTGGTAGTGATCGCCCGCAGCACCCAGGAGGCGATCGTGGTGAATCTGCCCGGCTTGCACCCGCTCTAAGCGCACCCGCCACCGCGGTGCGTTACCGTCGACGGGTGGCCAGCGCCCGCAAACTCGTCGCCCGATTGGGCCGGCCCGGCCCGCACCGGGCGTTGCGCGGTGATTTGGCCTTCGCCGGTCTGCCCGGCGTGGTGTACACGCCGGAAGCCGGGCTCAACCTGCCCGGCGTGGTGTTCGGTCACGACTGGCTCACCGGCGTCGACCGCTACGCCTGGCTGCTGGAACATCTGGCGTCCTGGGGCATCGTCGCCGCAGCCCCGGACACCGAGCGCGGACTGGCACCCTCGGCGCTGAACCTGGCCGCGGACTTAGGCACCGCGCTCGACATCGCCACCGGGGTGCGGCTGGGTCCGGGAAGGATCAGCGTGCATCCCGACAAGCTCGGGGTGGTCGGTCACGGTTTCGGCGGCTCGGCCGCGGTGTTGGCCGCGGCCACCATGCCGACCCGGGTCAAAACGGTGGCCGCGATCTTCCCGACCGTCACCGCGCCGGCGGCCGAACACGCGGCGGCCACCCTGACAATGCCGGGCGTGTTGTTCAGCGCACCTGGTGATCCCACGGCGTTGCGCTCCAACACGGCGCAACTGGCTCGGGTTTGGGAGTCGGCAACGGTGCGGGTGATCACCAAGGCGGCTCCGGCGGGTCTGCCGCAGCGCCGCCGGTTGACCGGCTTTTTCGGGTTGCCCACCTCGGATCGCCGCACCCAGCGCCGGGTGCGGGCGTTGCTGACCGGGTATCTGCTTGCCCGGCTGGCCCGGGACAAGACCTATCGGCTGTTCACCGATCCGGAGGTGCGGCTGCCCGGCACCCAGCCGCTCGAGCATCCGCTGGAGCCGGCTGCTCCAGAGGAGAAGGTGGTCGCGCTGCTCAAGTAGCTC
>CAZPZQ010000335.1:0-3764 GCA_964590745.1 uncultured Mycobacterium sp.
GCCCGCACCCCCCGCGCCGACCGACGCAACCGTGGTATGCCAGGCCGCGCCGCACTGGCCCGCCACCGCCGAGACCGCCGGCCCGCCCGTCACCGGCCCGCCCGTCGCCGGCCCGTCGGCCGGCTCCCCCGCCGCCACCAGCCGCACCGCCTCGGCCGGCACCTGATGGCCGGCGCAAATCGGCGAAACACTGGTTGCTGATCGGCAGCTCGGTGGCGCTGCTGGCGGCCACGGTGCTGATCCTGGCTCTGGTCCTGGCGAAGCGCGGGCTGTTCAGCACCCCCGGCGTCACCGAGTTGGATGTCAATGCGGCCCAGGCCGGGGTGCAACAGATCCTCACCGACCCGATCAACGGCTACGGCCGCGACGACGTCACCGACGTGCGGTGCAACCACGGCCGCAACCCGATCGTCAAAGCCGGCAACGGCTTCACCTGTGACGTCACCGTCGCCGGCGTGAAACGGCAAGTGCAGGTGGTGTTTTCCGACAACACCGGAACGTATGCGGTCGATCGGCCGCGGTGAGGCAGAAATAACCCGCTCAGGACGAGAACAAATCCGGGATCAGGTCGGTGGCGTTGTTCAGGTCGGCACCGATGTTGACGATCGCGGTGGCCAGCGGTGCCAGGACGCCGATGGTCAGTGCGATCTGGGTCAGGCCGGTGTTGGCGGCGATCGGATCACCGATGGCGTCCAGCAGGTTCCCGGCCTGCAGTTGGTCGGTGAACAGGTCGAGGTCGTAGGCGGGCAAGGTGGTCAACAGCGTGTCGATGATTTTTTGGATCGGCAGCATTGCGGTCTGGCCGGCGGCGACCGCGGCGGTGAGATCGTTGACGATGCCGGTCAGCGGCGGAAGACCGGTGTTGTCCGGTACCGATGACGGCACCAGTTGCGACGACAGCCCCTGGAAAACCTGCGCCAGCGTGGGGTGGGTGGTGTCGAGCAGCCCGGCACCGAACCCGGAGTCGATCAACAGCTGTAAGAACGGCTGGTCCAGTATCGCCTGCTCGGATACCTGGTAGGTGGCCGGGTTTTGCAGATCGACGATGGCCGCGGTGATGCCCTGTTGTAGGCCGGTGGCCAAGGCCTCGGGAACCTGCTGCAACACGCTCAGCGGCGGCAGCAGCCCGAACGGGGTTGTCACGTCGGCATCGCCGGGGCTCCAACCGTTGGCAATGCTGCCGTAGCCCAGGTTCACCAGCACCCGCATGTCCGGCTCCAGCAGGTCATACAGTGGTTTGCCGACAACCGGCAAGAACAGCAGCGGGTCTAACAGCGGCAGGCTGTTCGCCGGCATCATGTAGTAGTTGGTCAGCGTGTCGGCCGCCGAAGTCGGCAGTTGGATAGCATCGGCGATCTGGTCGGGCGTCACGCCCAGATACCCGAGGTGTTCGAAGATGATGCCGAAAATGGCGTTGAGGTCCGAGAGCCAGTTGATCGGATATTGCGGGTAGTCGGCGAAGCCGTCGTATTCCAGGGTGTAGACGTCGGTCGGGTACAGGTCGTTGGGTTGTGCGCCGGTGAACGTGATGCCGAGCGCCGGGATGGTCGGGTGGGATCCCTCGGGTACGTCGAAGCGCGCCAGCATCCCACCGTTGGGGGCGCTGGTGTCACCGACCAGCAGGAAGTGCACGTCATCGCTGGGCACGCCGTCGGCTGCCAGTTGCGGCATCACCAGCGCGGAGATCGCGGAACTCTGCGACCAGCCGACCAGCACGGCCGGGTTTTCTGCGCTGGCCTGTCCGTTGTCGATCAAGCGGTGCACCGTCTGCTCGATGATTTGCTCGCCTTGGGCTTCGGACTCGTTGAGCGTCAAGGTATTAACGCCGGTCAGCGGCGCCAGTCCCTCCGGCGTGAACAGGGGCTGCGCGGTGCCGGTGAAGCCCCGCGGCGCCAGATACAGCTGATCGAAGGAATCCGCATACCGTTGGACCGGCACCGGCAGGCCGCTGCCGCCCATCGCCAACGCGATGCCATCGCCAAGCGGGGAATCCGCGGTGTCCGCGCTGGTGAGCCGCACCGCGTTGGCCCGGGCGTCAGGCGATGGTGCGACTGCGGGGGTGGCCGCGATGATGCCGGCGAAGGCCAAGACGACGCCGACGGCGGCTGACGGCCGAGTGGTCTCAAACGTGACGACCTGGGCCTTTGAAAAACCGCGCCGCCCCTGCCCGCGATTCACCGGCGAAGCCTAACAAGCCACGAATCGCGGAAACGGCTTCCACCAAAGTTCACAGGTACCTTCCAGTTGGCTGTTGAACCACTACCGTCTGCTTCACATCTGCGCGCATCCACTGGAAGAGGTTGCCGCAGTGCAGGATTGACCGGCGCCGACGGCGGGCCGACGCCGCAACGGATGCGTCCGGTATCTGTCTGGTGACGGCCAATGTGGTGATGGCCGCGCCGAGCGGCGCCGGCTCGCCACCCCTACTGTGGATGCCATGACCACCGTCTGCGAATCCCGGTCGCCGGCACCTGAACTGGACGTCAGCGAGTGGGTGGGGAGCGCCGCGCCGCTCGAGTCGCTGCGCGGACGGGTGGTGCTGGTGGAGGCATTCCAGATGCTCTGCCCCGGTTGCATCCGCTACGGGCTACCGCAGGCTCAGCGGGTGCACCGACTCTTCCCGCAAGTCGCTGTGGTCGGCCTGCACACGGTGTTCGAACACCACGCGGTGACCGGCGCCGATGCACTCAAGGTGTTCGTGTCCGAGTTCGGTATTCGGTTCCCGGTCGGCATCGACCGGCATGAAGACGGCCATCCGATGCCGGTAACCATGCGCCGATACCACCTGGAGGGCACGCCGTCGACGTTGTTGATCGACCGGGCGGGCCGGCTGCGATTCTCGCATCTGGGCGCGGTGGACGACCTGGTGCTCGGTGTGATGCTGGGTGAACTGCTGGCCGAAAATCCTGCCGACGGCGAGGACACCGCCATAGCGGGGCGTCATGATTAATGCCGAGGTACTAGGTCTACGTTTCCGCTAGTGCGGCCGCGGTACCGGAAGGCGGTCAGACGATGAAACGCAGGCGGTGGACCCTGAATATCGACGCGGCCGCTGATCAGCTGATCATCGCGTCAGTGTTGGTGGTGACGGCGACAGCCATCCTGCCGGTGACAATCGAAACCGACACCCGCCCGGTCGCTGTGTCGGTGATCGTGGTTGATCCGCCACCACCTCCGCCGCCGACGACACCGGCGGACGAGGCACCGCCCCCACCGCAGGGGCGACGTCCGCCCTGCCGTGATGTGCGTGGCCAGCATCCGCGCCCGCCATGTCGTTGGTGGTGGTGAAGCGGGCCTGGCGGTTTCGGCGGGTGAACCTGTCAACCACCGTCCGCTGTGGCGAGGTCGACGTGACGATCGACTTGAGTGATATCCCGGTGCAAACGGTGTGATTCAGAAGCTCGTCGAGTTCCCGCTTGAACTGCCGGGATTCCTTTGCAAGGTCAAACGTCCGAGCCAAGGTCTACCCGGTACAGGTCGCCGATGGCTACCCATGCGAGTCGGGCGCGCATGGAATCGAAACGACCTGCCTTGGCCTGTGCGGCCAGCTCGTCGAACGTGCAACCGGCACGAGCCAGTGCATGCTCAATCGCCGCCCGCAGGTCGGCGCGCGTCGCAACTTCGACTTCGTTCCTGCTGAGCACCCTGGTCATGGCTGTGTCTCCGCGCGGCGCGAAGCTCCCTGGCTAAACCGTGCCGTCATGAGCATCTACAGCAAACCGCTTAACAGTCGATTACCTGCTAATACTGTCGGAGAGCTTTGG
>CAZPZQ010000336.1:0-3705 GCA_964590745.1 uncultured Mycobacterium sp.
TAACTGTGTCGGCTGGTAGCACGCAATATATCTGTGTACGCCAGTAGCAGCAAGGGCTCGACGAGTGTGACACGCCACAGCCATCGTCGGTCGGCCGGTATCGGTGCTGGTCAGCGCATCGATATGGAATGTCGCGGCACCGACGACCGTCACTTGGGCGGGAAGCGCAGCCCTCCATCGAGGCGGATGACCTCGCCGTTGAGGTAGTCGTTGTCGACGATGGACGCCACCATGGTCGCGTACTCGGCCGGCCGGCCCATCCGCTTCGGGTACGGCACCTGCGGCGCAAAATAGGCCTCGAGCTGATCGGCGGCCTGGCCGTAGGCGGGGGTGAGAAATGTCCCGGGTGCGATCGTGACCACCCGGATGCCGAGCGGGGACAGGTCGCGCGCTGCCACCAATGTCATAGCGACCACGCCACCTTTGGCGGCTGCGTACGGCAGCTGCCCGATCTGGCCCTCGTACGCGGCGATGGAGGCGGTATTGACGATCACCCCGCGCGCTCCGTCGACCGGCTGCTGGCGTGCCATCGCCGCGGCCGCCAACCGCATCACATTGAACACAGCGATGAGATAGACGTCGATGGTGCCTTTGAAGCCGTCCAGATCCAGCGGACTACCGTCCTTGCGGACCAGCCGCCCGCCACTGGCCGGGCCGCCGTGGGCGTCGACCGAAACCCGCAGCGGCCCCAACGACTCCGCCTCCGCCAAGGCGGCTTGCACGTCGTCGGTATTGGTGGCATCGGTGCGCACATACCGGACGCCGAGCTCGCTCGCCAGCGCTGTGCCCTTGTCGTCGGCCAGATCGGCGACCACCACCTTCGCCCCGCCGGCGTGCAGCCGCCGGACGGTCGCCTCGCCCAAACCGCCGGCACCGCCGACGACGATCGCAGAGCTACCACTGAGCTGCATCCGACTTCCCTTCGGTCGAGCTGGCAAAAGCACCTGAGAATACCATTCTCGTATTTCTCGAATTGCAGAATCGACCTGGTACGGTTTGGCCGGACCGGTGGTGCATGGTTTCGCCGACCGTGGTGAGTTCCCTACTGCGCCAAGAACTCCAGAACGGCAGGGGCGGCCTGTACCCAGGTGTCGAACAGGCTGAGCCGGTTACTCCTCCCGGCGGCATGCTGCTCGATCGCCCGCTCCCAGGCGTCCTCGGGCCAGGGCGGGTCGATCAGCTGCGACCCGGCAATCAGACAGCTCACCTCCAGCGAGGTCCGCTTGGGGTGATCCCAGTCGTCTGCACCGCCGCGGAAGATCAGGGTGGGCACCGCAATGCGGTCGAACATGTCGTCGTCGACCCCGGGAATGGTCTGTCCCGGTTTCGGCACGAAGGCGTTGAGCCAACGCACCATCACCTTGAGGAACTCGTCGCGGTCGAGGTCGAGGAGTCGTCGCTTGTTGTTCGGGTTCTGCTCGACACGCTCCCGCCATTCCGGTACACGCAGCAGTCCCTTGACTCCGTGAGTGCGCACCGCGGCGATGTTGGGTATCACGTAGTACGCGCCCAGCGCGAACATGCCGTACACCCCGCCGACGATGTTCCACACCGCCAGCTTGGTTACCAGGTCGGGGTAGAGCATCGCGGTCAGCAGCGAATCGCGTGCTCCACCCGAACCGCCGGCGAGAATGCAGGGGGCCTCGTTCAGCCCAGTCAACAGGCCGTGCAACGTCTCGGCCCGCATGTGCGATTCGGACTGACCGTAGAACTGCACGTCGGAGGCACCGCAGTTGGGACGGTCCCACAGCAGTACCCGGTAGCCGCCATCGACCAGGGCTTCGGCTAGTGGACGCAGCCCGGGGACGTCCTTGCCGAACCGGCCACCCGGCGTCAACGTGATGAGATCGCCGGATTCACCGAGGATTTCATAGACGACGTCGCCGCCGTTGACTTCCAGTGCAGCCACCAATACTCCTATACGTCACGCCGCATGAGCGCGGTCTCGACGGTCCGAGACCGGCCGATGCCGGATCTTCCGGTGGTCCGGCTGGCAGGCTCTGGAGCCATGCTCCAACTCGCGCGCGTCGGCACCGGCAATGCCAAGCGAAACTGTACCGACGTTGCGACGCAATGCGGGAGCGCGCTGTCTCTGTTCGAGACCATTACATCCGCGGATGAGAATGTTATTCTCGACCCTGCTGTTCGGGAGGTGTCACCGGTGTCCGTGGAAGTCGATGGCGATCTGTGGCGACGGCCGGAAACGCTGGGTGGCTCGGCGAGCCACCGACATCTCCAGTCCTCGTCGGCAGCCGGTGGCCCCGCCAGAATCGCAGTGCCACCCAGCTATCCAGCGGAACGGCATGCCCGTCGTCGGCTGCCATCGGATGCACCGCGATGGCGCCCGGCATCGCGGCCGAATCTCCCCAGTTCGGCTTCACGCTGCCTGGGGGTGCGTATAGGATCCCACGCAATCCTGCCGATAGGCATGACTGCCGGAACCTTCTGAAAGGCCATACTCGCGATGGGGGCTAGAGGAATGGATCGGTGGTCTCCTGGGATAACGATCGGGCGTGGTCTGTCCGGACCCATGCAGGCGGTCGGCGGGCTGTTCGCCATGTCGTTCGACGCGTTGAAATTCGGGTTCCGTCGCCCGTTCCAGGCCCGCGAGTTCCTCGAGCAGTCCTGGTTCGTCGCCCGGGTTTCACTGGCGCCGACGCTGTTGGTGGCCATCCCGTTCACCGTGTTGGTCAGCTTCACCCTCAACATCCTGCTGCGCGAGCTCGGTGCCGCGGATCTCAGTGGTGCCGGTGCCGCCTTCGGCGCGGTCACCCAGGTCGGTCCGATGGTGACCGTGTTGATCGTGGCCGGTGCCGGTGCGACCGCGATGTGCGCCGACTTGGGCTCGCGGACCATCCGGGAAGAGATCGCCGCGATGGAGGTGCTGGGCATCAACCCGGTGCAGCGGTTGGTGACGCCGCGTATGTTGGCCGCCGGACTGGTGGCGGTACTGCTGAACAGCCTGGTTGTCATCATCGGCATTCTCGGCGGCTACGTGTTTTCGGTCTTCGTGCAGGACGTCAACCCCGGCGCATTCGCTGCGGGCATCACGTTATTGACGGGCGTGCCAGAACTGATCATCTCAGGGGTCAAAGCCGCCCTGTTCGGTCTCATCGCCGGAATGGTGGCCTGTTATCGCGGCCTGATCATCAGCACCGGGGGTGCTAAGGCGGTGGGCAACGCAGTGAACGAAACAGTGGTGTACGCGTTCATGTCGCTGTTCGTCGTCAACGTGCTCGTCACCGCAATCGGTATCAAGATGGCGGCGAAGTGACCGGGGGAACATCGTGACCGCGACCTTGCGAGCCGTCTATCCGCACCTGGCCCGCCAGCTGGAACGCCCGGTCAGCACCCTGGGTCGGATCGGCGACCAGACCCTGTTCTACGGCAAGGCGATCGCGCAGGCACCATTCGCCACCGCGCGCTACCGACGCGAAGTCATCCGGCTGATCGCCGAGATCAGCATGGGCGCCGGGACGTTGGCGATGATCGGCGGCACCGTGGTGATCGTCGGGTTCTTGACGTTGGCCGCCGGTGGCACGCTGGCGGTGCAAGGATACAGCTCACTGGGCAATATCGGTATCGAGGCGTTGACCGGGTTCTTGGCGGCGTTCATCAACGTGCGGATCTCCGCGCCGGTGGTCGCCGGCATCGGGTTGGCGGCCACCTTCGGCGCCGGCGTGACCGCACAGCTGGGTGCCCTGC
>CAZPZQ010000337.1:0-3692 GCA_964590745.1 uncultured Mycobacterium sp.
ATCGCCTCGTGGATGGACGGTAGGCCGAAACCCTCGCCGGCGTGAATAGTAACGCGGGCGTTGTGGTCCCGCATGTACTCGAACGCGTCCAGGTGGCGGGTCGGCGGATAGCCGGCCTCAGCGCCGGCGATGTCGAACCCCACCACGCCGTTGTCCCGGAACCGGATCGCCAGTTCGGCGATCTCCCGCGACAGAGCGGCGTGGCGCATCGCGGTGACCAGGCAGCGCACCATGATGGGACGGCCAGCCGCGGCGGCCTCCTTCTCACCGTCGGCGAAACCGGCCAGCACCGCGTCGGTCACCTCATCGAACGACAGACCGTCTTCGATGTGCAACTCGGGCGCGAACCGCACCTCGGCGTATACCACCGAATCGCCGGCCAAGTCCTCCACGCATTCCCGGGCGACCCGGTGCAGCGCCTCGGCGGTCTGCATCACCGCCACGGTGTGGCTGAACGGCTCCAGGTAACGTTCCAGCGAGCCGCTGTGCGACCTGGTCTGAAACCAGGTGGTCAGCGTGTCGACGTCGGTGGCGGGCAGGTCGTCGTAGCCGATCTGGCCGGCGATATCCAGCACGGTCGCCGGGCGCAGCCCGCCGTCGAGGTGATCGTGCAGCAGTACCTTCGGTACCTGCCGGATCACGTCCAGGTTCAGCGGTGCGGTCACGGGTCGATCCGATCGATGATCAGCGGCCGTGGTTCGGGTGGTGTGTCGCCGACGCTCCAGCCGCTGTCCAGTTCGGCCCGCGCCGGGGCCAATCGGTCCGGGGTGTCGGTGTACAGCGTGAACAGCGGCTGGCCGGCGGCCACCGGTTGACCGGGGCGGCGGTGAATCCGAACCCCGGCGCCGGGCTGGACCCGTTGGCCCGGCCGGGAGCGCCCCGCGCCGAGCCGCCACGCCGTCATCCCTATCGCCATGGCATCAATATGCCCCATGGTGCCGCCGCGGGGTGCGGTCACTGTCTCGGAGCAGCCACCGAGCGGCAACGGAGCACTCAAGTCGCCGCCCTGCGCGGTGATCAGCGCGACGAACCGGTCCATGGCGGTGCCATCGCGCAGCGTCTGTGCCGGGTCGCGATCCTCGATTCCGACGATGGCAAGCATCTCGGCGGCCAGCCGCACCGTCAGCTCCACCACATCGGCGGGACCGCCGCCGGCCAGCACCTCCAGCGCCTCGTTGACCTCAAGGGCGTTGCCGACAGTTTGGCCCAGCGGCCCGACCATGTCGGTGAGCAACGCCCGGGTTCGAACATGATGCGCCGCACCGAGTTCCACCATCAGCTGAGCCAACTCGCGGGCCTGCTGTTCGGATTTCGTGAATGCCCCCGAGCCGACCTTGACATCAAGGATCAACGCTCCGGCTCCTTCGGCCAGCTTCTTGCTCATCACCTAGCTGGCGATCAGCGGCAGCGACTCGACGGTGGCCGTGATGTCGCGCAGCGCATAGAGTTTGGCGTCCGCCGGCGCCAGCCGCCCGGCGGCGAAGATGGCCGCGCCGACGTCGCGTAGTTGGGCCCGGATCTGATCGGTGGACAGTGCAGCGGTGAAGCCGGCGATCGACTCCAGCTTGTCCAGGGTGCCGCCGGTGTGGCCGAGTCCACGACCGGAAGCCTGCGGCACCGCGGCCCCGCAGGCGGCGACGACCGCGACCAGCGGCAAGGTGATCTTGTCGCCGACCCCGCCGGTGGAATGCTTGTCCACCGTGGCCAGTGGTCGGCCCGGATCGTCGAAACGGCGCAGCCCGGTGAAATCCATCTGCTCGCCAGACGCCACCATCGCGGCCGTGAAGCGCGCCGTCTCGGCTGAATCCATGCCGCGCAGGAAAATCGCCATCAGCAGCGCCGACATCTGCTCCTCGGCGACGTGCCCGGCGGTGTAAGCGTCGATCAGCCAGTCGATTGCGGCATCGGAAAGCCGACCGCCGTCCCGTTTGATCCGGATCAGCGTCGGCGCGTCGAAGCTCGTCGGCCCGGTCACGGCAGCGCGTCCGGACCGAACGCGTCCGGCAGCAGATCGCCAAGCGGGCGTGGACCGCTCGGGTGATCGATCCACAGTGCCGGACCGCCGTGCTCCAGCAGCACCTGACGGCACCGTCCGCACGGCATCAGCACCGAGCCCGTCGCGTCCACACAACTCAGCGCGACCAGCCGGCCACCGCCGCCGTCGTGCAGGGCGCACACCACCGCGCATTCGGCGCAGAGACTTAGGCCATATGAGACATTCTCCACATTGCAGCCGGTTAGCACCCGGTCGTCGTCGGTTAGCGCCGCCGCGCCCACCCGCAGCCGCGAATAGGGCGCGTAGGCGTTGGCAGCAGAATCGATTGCCTTGCGGCGCAATATCTTCCAGTCGATCGAGGCGGGCATGCTAACCGCGTCCACGTTGATCTGAGTGCATTGAAAACCCCGCTTACCGGTTAGCCAGCGTCAACCGCCACCCTATCGGCGCCGGCCGCGACGGTGTCGATCGCCGCGATCCGTGTCAGTCCGGCGCCGCGGTGGGGTTTAGAGTCCACAGGAGAAGTTCTCCACAGCGATGGCGTTGGAGGCGCTGATGCCAACTGCTACATCATCCGGGTGGCGGCGCAAGTTGTTGCCGACCGAGACAGCACCGGTGTGGGAGCGAAAGTGGCCCCGCGAGCGACGACGGGGTAAATGGCCACCGGGAAACCCGCGCTGGCACAGCATCTACAAAGGCGACCCGGGCATGTGGGCATTCGTCTTGCACCGCATCACCGGTGCCACCATCTTCTTCTTCTTGTTCGTGCATGTGCTGGACACCGCGATGGTGCGGGTGAGCCCGCAGACCTACACCGAGGTAATCGAGACCTACAAGACACCGATCGTCAGCCTGATGGAGCTGGGGCTGGTGGCAGCGGTGCTCTATCACGGCCTCAACGGCATCCGGGTGATCCTGATCGACTTCTGGTGGCAGGGCTGCAAATACCAGCGGGTGATGTTCGCACTGGTCGGTTTGATCTGGCTGCTGGTCATGGTGCCCGCGACGGTGGTGACCGGGGTGCACATGATGGGGTACTTCGGATGAGCTCGCCGGATCTGCAGCTCGGCCGCGGCGACCGTGCCCCGACCCGCGGCTTGGACCGCGACCGTCCGGCCCACCTGGGCCATCCTCGCGCACCGCACCGGCACTCGGCGATGCCCAACTTCGAGAAGTACACCTGGATCTTCATGCGGGTCTCCGGCGCCGTGTTGATCTTTCTGGTGCTCGGGCACCTGTTCATCATGTTGATGTGGGAGAACGGCGTCTACCGGATCGACTTCAATTTCGTCGCGCAACGCTGGCGTTCGCCGTTCTGGCAGGTGTGGGACCTGTTGTTGCTCTGGCTGGCGGAACTGCACGGTGGCAACGGCCTGCGCACCATCATCGGCGACTACACCCGGTCGGACCGGTCCAGATTCTGGCTGATGACGCTCCTGGTGGTTTCCATGGTGTTCACCTTGACGCTGGGTAGCTACGTGCTGGTCAGTTTCGACCCGAACATCTCCGGATAGCGGCAGACGGCGACGAGCAGGTGATTATCCAGTGATCCAGCAACACCAATACGACGTGGTGATCGTCGGCGCCGGCGGTGCCGGAATGCGCGCGGCCGTGGAGGCGGCGCCGCGGATCCGCACCGCGGTGCTCACCAAGCTCTACCCCACCCGCAGCCACACCGGTGCCGCGCAGGGCGGTA
>CAZPZQ010000338.1:0-3669 GCA_964590745.1 uncultured Mycobacterium sp.
ACGTCGTGATGATCAAGGAACGTTCCAAAGTGTTTTTGGCCGGCCCCCCGCTGGTCAAGATGGCCACCGGCGAGGAGTCCGACGATGAATCGCTGGGCGGCGCCGAAATGCACGCTCGAATCTCAGGTTTGGCTGACTACTTCGCTGTCGACGAGGTCGACGCGGTGCGGATCGGCCGCCGGATCGTAGCCAGGCTGAACTGGGTGAAGCACGGGCCGACCCCGGCCCCGGTGGTCGAGCCGAGATACGACCCCGAGGAACTGATCGGCATCGTGCCAGCTGATCTGCGCACCCCGTTCGATCCACGCGAGGTGCTCGCCCGCGTCGTCGACGGTTCAGAGTTCGACGAATTCAAACCGCTCTACGGCTCGTCGCTGGTGACCGGATGGGCCCGGCTGCACGGTTACCCGCTGGGCATCCTGGCCAATGCGCGCGGCGTGCTGTTCTCCGAAGAAGCACAGAAAGCCACCCAGTTCATCCAACTGGCCAACCGCTCGGACACCCCGCTGCTGTTCTTGCACAACACCACCGGATACATGGTCGGCAAAGCCTACGAAGAGGGCGGCATGATCAAGCACGGCGCGATGATGATCAACGCCGTGTCGAACTCGACTGTGCCGCACATCTCGCTGGTGATCGGCGCCTCTTACGGCGCCGGCAATTACGGCATGTGCGGACGGGCTTATGATCCGCGGTTCATGTTCACCTGGCCGTCGGCCAAAGCGGCAGTGATGGGCGGCGCGCAGCTCGCCGGCGTGCTTTCCATCGTCAGCCGGGCCGCAGCCGCCGCACGTGGGCAGCAATTCGACGAGGAGGCCGACGCAGCGTTGCGAGCCGCCATCGAGGCCCAGATCGAGGCCGAGTCGCTGCCGATGTTTTTGTCCGGTCGACTCTACGACGACGGGGTGATCGACCCGCGAGACACCCGTACCGTTCTGGGTATGTGCCTGTCCGCCATCGCCAACGCCCCGGTGCGGGGGACGTCGAGTTTCGGCGTCTTCCGGATGTGACGACGCCATGACTATCGGGAAAGTTCTGGTGGCCAACCGCGGCGAGATCGCCCGGCGGGTGTTCGCCACCTGCCGACGACTGGGTCTGGCCACCGTCGGGGTCTTCACCGATCCGGACGCGGACGCTCCGCATGTCGCCGAGGCCGACGAAAAGGTGCGGCTTCCACAGACCAACAGCTACCTGTCTGCCGATGCAATCGTCGCAGCGGCCCGCGCGTCCGGCGCCGATGCCGTACATCCCGGTTATGGATTTCTCTCGGAGAACCCCGACTTCGCGGCCGCGGTGATGGACGCCGGCCTGACTTGGATCGGACCGCCGTTGCCGGCCGTGCGGGCGATGGGTTCGAAGATCGGCGCCAAAGAAATGATGGCCGCAGCCGGTGTTCCGGTGCTCGACAGGCTCGACCCCGATGCGGTGACGGCGGCCGAACTGCCGGTTCTGGTGAAGGCCTCCGCGGGCGGGGGCGGGCGGGGCATGCGGGCGGTGACCGACCTGGCTGCGCTGCCTGGTGAGATCGCGGCCGCCAGCCGGGAGGCGCGATCGGCGTTCGGTGACCCCACGGTGTTCTGCGAGCGCTACCTGCCCACCGGTCATCATGTCGAAGTCCAGGTGCTGGCGGACGCCCACGGCACCGTCTGGGCGCTCGGCGAGCGGGAATGCTCGATTCAGCGTCGACACCAGAAGGTCATCGAAGAGGCGCCCTCCCCGCTGGTGGAGCGCACACCGGGGATGCGGGACCGGCTTTTCCAGGCCGCCCGCCAGGCCGCCAACGCGATCGGCTACACCGGCGCGGGCACGGTGGAGTTCCTTGCCGACGAAAGCGGCGAGTTCTACTTCATGGAGATGAACACCAGACTGCAGGTCGAGCACCCGGTCACCGAGGAGACCACCGGGTGTGACCTGGTCGAGCTTCAGCTGGCGGTGGCCGACGGAGCCCGGCTGGAACCCGAACCGCCGGCTGCGCACGGCCATTCGATCGAAGCACGACTTTATGCCGAGGACCCGGCCCGGGGCTGGCAACCGCAGGCCGGAGCAATCCATCGGATCGACATCCCCGGCGTGACCGCCCAGTTCCACAGCTTGTGCCAGCACGCCGGAATCCGGCTGGACTCCGGCGTCGTCGACGGCTGCACAGTTTCGATTCACTACGATCCGATGCTGGCCAAAGTGATCAGCTACGCGCCCACCCGCCGACAGGCCGCGGCAATACTCGCCCGGGCACTGGCACGCGCGCGACTGCACGGTGTGCGGACCAACCGCGACCTGCTGGTCAATGTGCTGCGGCATCCGGCATTCCTGGATGGTGCCACCGACACCGCATTCTTCGACCAGCACGGGCTGCCCGAGCTGTCGGCACCGCTGGCCGATCCCGCGACGGTACGGTTATCAGCAATCGCCGCCGCACTGGCCGACGCCGCCGACAACCGGTCGACCGCTGCCGTGTTCAGCTCCATCCCCAGCGGCTGGCGCAACATGGCATCCGGATTTCAGACCAAGTCCTATCTGGACCGCGACGGCAACGAGCAGCGGGTCGACTACCGGTCCACCAGAACCGGTTTGGTGATCGCCGATGACGTGCGGCTGATCTCGTCGGCTCCACACCAGGTGGTCCTTTCCGACGGCGCTGGAGTGGCGTGCGGCTTCACTGTCGACCGCTACGGCCGAGACGGACACGACGTCTACGTCGACTCGCCGCGCGGGGCCGTGCATCTGACCGCCCTGCCCCGCTTCGCCGAACCCGGGTCCACCATCGAGCAGGGCTCACTGATAGCACCCATGCCCGGCAACGTGGTCCGGCTCGGCGCTGACGTCGGCGACACCGTGGCCACCGGTCAACCGCTGATCTGGCTGGAAGCCATGAAGATGGAGCACACCTTGTCCGCCCCAACCGACGGCGTTCTCGCCGAACTCAGTGTCAAGCCCGGCGACCAGGTCGAAGTCGGGGCCGTGCTGGCCCGGGTTGATGCACCTCAACCAGAAGGAGATCCGCTGTGACCGCTAGCAAGACAGACACCATGGTCGACACCAGTTTCATCGAAAGCGACGAGCGCCGGGCGTTGCGTGAGGCAGTGGCGAAAATGGCGGCGAACTACGGCCAGGACTACTACCTGGAGAAGGCTCGAGCCAACCAGCACACCAGCGAATTGTGGAACGAGGCAGGAAAACTCGGCTTCATCGGGGTCAACCTGCCGGAGGAATACGGCGGTGGCGGCGCCGGCATGTACGAGCTGTCGCTGGTCATGGAGGAAATGGCCGCGAACGGCTGCGGACTGCTGATGATGGTGGTGTCCCCGGCAATCAACGGCACCATCATCGCCAAATTCGGCACCGACGAGCAAAAGCGCCGCTGGCTGCCGAGTATCGCCGACGGATCCCTCACCATGGCCTTCGCCATCACCGAACCGGACGCCGGCTCGAACTCACACAAGATCACCACCACCGCGCGCCGGGACGGCAGCGACTGGATCCTCAAGGGCCAGAAGACATTCATCTCCGGCATCGACCAGGCTCAGGCGGTGCTGGTGGTCAGTCGCAGCCAAGACGCCAAGACCGGCAACCTGCGGCCCGCACTGTTCGTGGTGCCCACCGACGCCACCGGATTCAGCTACACGCCGATCGAAATGGAACTGATCAGCCCGGAACGTCAGTTCCAGGTTT
>CAZPZQ010000339.1:0-3662 GCA_964590745.1 uncultured Mycobacterium sp.
ACTCGTAGCGGTTGGTGATCCGCTTGTACTGGCCGAACAGGTAGCCGATCTCCCGGCCGCCGACACCGATGTCACCCGCCGGAACGTCGGTGTATTCACCGAGGTGGCGGTAGAGCTCGGTCATGAACGACTGGCAGAACCGCATGATCTCGTCGTCTGAGCGGCCCTTGGGGTCGAAGTCGGAGCCGCCTTTGCCGCCGCCTATCGGTAGGCCGGTCAGCGAGTTCTTGAAGATCTGCTCGAAACCGAGGAACTTGATGATCCCGAGATACACCGAGGGGTGAAAACGCAGCCCACCCTTATAGGGGCCGAGCGCAGAGTTGAACTCCACCCGGAAACCTCGGTTGATCTGCACGTGTCCGGTGTCATCCACCCAGGGCACCCGGAAGATGATCTGCCGTTCGGGCTCGCACATCCGGCGGATCACCGCGCTGTCGGTGTACTGCGGGTGTTTCGCGACCACCGGACCGAGACTGCTGAGGACCTCGAGAACGGCTTGGTGAAATTCCACCTCGCCGGGGTTGCGGCGGAGCACCTCGTTGTAGATGTCGTGCAACGCTTCGTCTAGCCCGGTCATCTGTTTGTCTCTTCCTTGTGTACAGGCGTGGCTCGGTCAGGCTAACGGTCAGCACAGGCGGGCAGGAAGCCGGGGCCGAGACCGATTGCCCGGTCCGGACTTGCGCCATAACCTTGGACCGAGACAGGGGTGCAGCAGTTCATGGCGATGTGCGGAGTGTCTGGGATGCCACAGTGGCCGAACTGACCTCGCGCATCGATGAACTCGCGACAATCGACATTTTCACCGGCTGTTCTGCCGAGGAACTGACGCCGCTGGCCGCCGACCTCCAGCCGCTGGTGGCCGCCTCCGGTCAATTGCTGATGCGCGAGGGGGAGCGCGCTGTTTCGTTCCTGCTCATCTTGTCCGGCATCGCTGAGGTGAGGCACCGCGCCGACGACGGTGCGGTGATCATCAACGAGGTGTCCGCGGGCATGGTGCTCGGCGAGATCGCGCTGCTGCGCAACAGCAGGCGAACGGCGACCGTCACCGCCTCGACGCCGCTGTCCGGTTGGATGGGCGACCAGCAGGCCTTCGACCGGATGATGGAAATCCCGGGCGTGATGGAGCGCCTGGTGCGCACGGCTCGGCAGCGGCTGGTTGCCTACATCAACCCGATCCCGATCCGGGTTCGAGACGGAACCGAACTGCTTTTGCGACCGGTGCTGCCCGGTGACAGCGCGCGAACCGTGCACGGGCACATCGAATTCTCCAGCGAAACGCTGTACCGCAGGTTCATGTCCGCCCGGATTCCAAGCCCGGCACTGATGCACTACCTGTTCGAGGTGGACTACGTCGACCACTTCGTCTGGGTGGTGACCGATCCGGACGGATCACCGGTCGCTGACGCCCGGTTCGTCCGCGACGAACACCAGCCCACCGTCGCCGAAGTCGCCTTCACCGTCGCCGATGCCTACCAGGGGCGCGGTATCGGCACATTCCTGATCGGGGCGCTGTCCATTGTCGCGCGGTTGGATGGTATCGAAAAATTCTCCGCGCGTGTGCTTTCCGACAATGTGCCGATGCGGGTCATCCTGGATCATCACGGCGCGTATTGGGAGCGTGACGACCCCGGGATCGTGACCACCGTGATCGATGTGCCCGGCCCCAGCCACCTGCCATTCGACCAGGATGTGGCCAAACAGATCAAAGACGTTGGTCGCCAAGCGATTCAGGCCGTCGGCTGATCCTTACCGCAGAGCGGCAGCGGGGACCGCGCGGCCGATGCGGGGGGTTGGGTAGATTGTCGTCAATGTTGAACCTTCGGGCGGTGTTCGCGATCGGATGTGTCTGCTGGCTTTCCGCCTGCGGATCCGATCAGCCCGCTGAGGTTTCAGCCGACATCAGTAAGGTGGCCGAGGTCAAGTCGAGCTTCGGCCCGGAGTTCCGGGTGAAGGACATCGGGCCCACCGGGATCGATCCCAGGCTGCTGGCGGGCAGCAACTTGCCGTCGGGGTTGACATTCGAGCCGGCAGAGTGCTCGAAATTCGCAGTCAGCCAACAGTTGCCGCAAGGTATCCAGGGCAACATGGCCGCGGTTGCCGCCGAAGGCAACGGCAACCGGTTTATCACCATCGCGCTGGAGACATCCGAGCCCGTACGGTTCAACGAGCCCGGACGGACTTGCCACAAGGTGGGATTCGCCGGCTCCGGTATCCGCGGCCTGGTCGAGGTGGTTGACGTGCCGCAGATCGACGGGGCGCAAACCCTGGGTATCCACCGGGTGGTTCAGACCGTCGCCGACGGGCAGGCCCGCACCGGTGAGCTGTACAACTACTCCGCCCATTTCGGCCCGTACCAGGTGCTGGTGACCGCGAATCCGCTGGTGCAACCCGACCAGCCGGTGGTCCCGGTCGACACCGCGCGGGCACGTGAACTACTTGTTGAAGCGGTCGCCGCGGTCCGAGACTAACGGACGTCGCGGGCCCGGAACTGAATGCTGATCCGGGGGCCGCTAGCCGTAGCCGTCTTTGGAATCGAATGCTCCCAGGTGCGCTGACACGAGCCGCCCATCACCAGCAGATCGCCGTGTTGCTGCAGCAGTCGCAGCGACTGCCGGCCGCCGCGCGGCCGCAGTGCGAAGGTGCGGGCAGCACCGAGGCTGACGATGGCGACCATGGTGTCTTCGGTGCGTGCCCGGCCGAGCGTGTCGCCGTGCCATGCCACACTGTCGGCGCCGTCGCGATACAGACACAGCCCCACGGTGGTGAATGGCTCGCCGAGTTCGGCGGCGTAGATGTCGTTGAGGCGTCGCCGCAGCCTGCTGATCAGCGGGTGCGGTGCATCCTCGACGGCCAGGTCATGAAAGCTGACCAGCCTGGGCACGTCGACTACCCGGTCATACATCTGGCGGCGTTCGGCTCGCCACGGCACCGCGGACCTCACCGCGTCGAAGACATCCTCGGCGTCGGCGAGCCAACCGGAACGGATCTCCACCCAGGCGCCGCCGGCTAGCTGCCGGCGCTCGTTGTGCTCGAAGAGCGCGCCCTGAACCACCTGCGCTGACCCGGTCACAACCGCCAGTCTAATCGCACAGTCGTTCGAATACACGGGGTCACCGCCAACTGGGCAGCCAGATTTCCATGTTCCAGGTGGCCGGGGCGATCGGTTGACCGGTGAGCACCGGGTACAGCCAGGCGAAGTTGGTCAACACCACCGCGACATAACAGCACACCGCGATCAGGCCCAGGGTGCGCCGTTCGTCGCCCCGCACCGGTTGATACAGGAGGTCGCCGAGGATCAACGCGATCGCCATCACGAAAAACGGCGCCATCGGGACCGCGTAGAAGAAATACATCTGCCGGCCGATGTCGGCGAACCACGGCAGCCAACCCGCGCAGTAACCGACCAGCACACTCCCATACCGCCAGTCGAACCGCACCAGCATGCGCCACGCCGCGTAGCCGAGAACCGGGACCGCGAGCCACCACATCGCGGGCGTACCGACCAGCATCACCGCCTTGACGCAGGATTGCGTGCCGCAGCCCGGAACGTTCTGCTGATCGATGGCATAGAGCACCGGTCGCAGTGACATCGGCCAAGTCCACGGCTTGGACTCCCACGGGTGATAATTCCCGGCGGCGTTCGTCAGCCCGGCGTGGAAGTG
>CAZPZQ010000340.1:0-3632 GCA_964590745.1 uncultured Mycobacterium sp.
TGAACCGGACCCGTTCCAGCCCGTCGATGTGTCCGCAGGACCGCAGCAGCGCAGCGAAAGCACCACGGTCACGCGGCAGGTCCGGGTCGGCAAACGAGACGCCGTAGGCGTTGACATTCTGGCCCAACAGGGTGATCTCCAATACGCCACTGTCGGCCAGCGCCTGCACTTCGGCCAGGATGTCGGCCGGGCTGCGGTCAACCTCTTTACCCCGCAGCGATGGAACGATGCAGAACGTGCAGCTGTTGTTGCACCCTACTGAGATGGAAACCCAAGCGGCATAGGCTGATTCGCGAGCAGCTGGCAGCGACGAGGGAAACTCCCGTAGTGCTTCGACGATCTCCACCTGGGCTTCCCGGTTGTGCCGGGCGCGCTCCAACAGCACCGGCAGCGATCCGATGTTGTGGGTGCCGAACACCACATCGACCCAGGGGGCACGACGCAGCACCCCGTCTTTGTCCTTCTGGGCCAAGCAGCCGCCGACCGCGATCTGCATGTCCGGATTCCGTCGCTTATGCGGTGCCAGGTGGCTGAGGTTGCCATACAGCTTGTTGTCGGCGTTCTCGCGGACCGCGCAGGTGTTGAACACCACCACGTCGGCGTCGGTGCCCTCGGGGGCGCGCCGATATCCAGCCGCCTCGAGCAAGCCCGCCAGCCGCTCGGAATCATGGACGTTCATCTGACAGCCGTAGGTCCGCACCTGATAGGTGCGGGCCGCCTGGTCGGGTACCGCCGCCGAAGTCACCCGCCCATGGTACGGCGGCTCGCAGCAGGCGGTGGCGGTCAGCCGGTGGGATTGCACCGACCGGCCATCCGGGCTGGGTATGGTCATTACCCATGACAGACGCCGGTCCGGATACGACGGTGGTCGATCCGGTTGGTGTGGTGCCGATGATTTCGCTGCGCAAGGTCAACAAGCACTTCGACGGCCTGCATGTGCTCAAAGACATCAATCTGGACGTCAACCCCGGGCAGGTGGTGGCGATTCTGGGTCCGTCCGGGTCGGGCAAGTCCACGCTGTGCCGCACGATCAACCGGTTGGAGACCATCGACTCCGGCACCATCACCGTCGACGGACAGCCGCTGCCGGCGGAAGGACGCCCGCTGGCCCGGCTGCGCTCGGAGGTGGGCATGGTGTTCCAGTCATTCAACCTGTTTCCACACAAGACCATCTTGGACAACGTCACACTGGCACCAATGAAGGTGCACAAGATGTCCAGGCCGGCGGCAACCGAGCACGCAATGGCGTTGCTGGAGCGGGTCGGCGTCGCCGACCAGGCCGACAAGCATCCCGCCCAACTGTCCGGCGGCCAGCAGCAGCGAGTGGCAATCGCCCGGTCACTGGCGATGCGTCCGAAGGTCATGCTGTTCGATGAACCGACCAGCGCGCTGGACCCAGAGATGACCAACGAGGTGCTGGCGGTGATGACCGCACTGGCCACCGATGGGATGACCATGGTGGTGGTGACCCACGAGATGGGTTTCGCGCGTCGGGCCGCTGATCGAGTGGTGTTCATGGCCGACGGGGCGATCGTCGAGCACGCCGAGCCCGCCGTCTTTTTCGCCGAGCCCAAAACCGACCGCGCCAAAGAGTTCCTCGGCAAGGTTTTGCATCACTAGCTGCTGCGACCGAGGGCATGACGAAAGGAACCACAGCATGGCGCGCGGGCCGCTGCACTTGCTGGGGAACCTCTGCGCCGCGCTCTTGCTCGCGGCGCTGTCGCTGATGCCGGCGGCGTGCACCGGCGACCGCAACCCGAAGATCACTATCGGGGTCAAGTTCGATCAGCCCGGCCTCGGCGTGAAAAATCCGGACGGGACGCTGAGCGGGTTCGACATCGATGTCGCCCGCTACGTCGCCGCCCAGTTGGGCTACGGGCCAGACCGCATCACCTGGATCGAGGCACCGTCGGGCCAGCGCGAGATGTTGATTCGCAACGGCCAAGTTGATTTCGTGGTGGCCTCCTATTCCATTACCGACTCCCGGCGGAAGAAGGTGGACTTCGCCGGCCCGTATCTGCTCACCGGGCAATCCCTGCTGGTGCGGGCCGACAACACCGAGATCACCGGGCCGGCGTCGTTGCAGTACAACAAGAAACTGTGCTCGGTGGCCGGCTCTACTCCGGCGCAGCGCATCAAGGATCGCTACCCGGGTGTGCAACTGCAGCGCTATGACACCTACTCGGCCTGCGTCGAAGCCCTCCGTAACGGCGCCATCGATGCGGTGACCACCGACGATGTGATCTTGGCCGGGTATGCCGCGCAACACCCCGGCGCGTTCAAACTGGTCGGGAAGCCGTTTTCTGCCGAGCAATACGGGATCGGTGTGAAGAAGAACAGCGCTAATCTGTGCGCCCGAATCAACAATGCGATCGAACAGATGGAGCGGGACGGGTCGTGGCGCTCGGCGTTCGAAAAGAACCTCGGCGCGTCCGGGTATCCCACGCCGGATCCGCCGCAGGTCGACCGGTACTAACCCGCACTAACCAGACCCGAGACAACGCCACTGGAGGCACCGTGGGTGTGTTCACCGAGTACCGCGGCGAGATCTGGTCGGCGTTCGCAGTCACCATCGAGTTGACGCTGCTCTCCGCGGTCGGTGCGCTGCTCTTGGGGACGGGCCTGGCAGCGATGCGGCTTTCCCCGGTTCCGGTGCTGCGTTGGGTGGGTACCGGCTATGTGCACCTGGTGCGTAATACTCCGCTGACGCTGCTGCTGTTGTTCTGCTCATTCGGCTTAGCACAGACCCTGGGCCTGACACTGGTCGACTCTCGCTCGCCAACCTCGATCGACGACAGCAACTTTCGGCTGGCCGCACTCGGATTAGCGGTTTACACCGCGTCATTCGTCTGCGAAAGCATACGCTCCGGCGTCAACACCGTGTCGCTGGGCCAGGCCGAGGCTGCCCGATCCCTCGGCCTGACGTTCACTCAGAATTTGTGGATCATCCTGTTACCGCAGGCGTTTCGGGCCGTCATCATTCCGCTCGGCTCGGTGCTGATCGCGTTGGCGAAAAACACCACGATCGCATCGGCGATCGGAGTCGCCGAAGCGGCGCTGCTGATGAAGACCATGATCGAAAACACCGCCGCGGTGATGAGTGTGGGCGCTATCTTCGCGGCGGGCTTTGTCATCCTCACCTTGCCGCTCGGCTTACTGTTCGGCTATCTCGGTCGACGTTGGGCGGTGGCACAATGACGGCGGCCGCGGCCACGGTGCTCTATGACGCGCCTGGACCGCGAGCGCGCGCCCGCAACCACCTGCTGTCGGCGGCCAGCGTGGCGGTCGCAGGGCTGTTGATCTGGGTGGTCTACGCGCGGCTGGATGCCCGCGGGCAGTTGAGCGCGGAGAAGTGGGCCCCGTTTCTGACCGCCAACCTGTGGCACACCTACGTGCTGCCCGGGGTTGCGGGCACGCTGACCGCGGCGGCCTGGTCGATCGCGCTGGCGATGCTGCTAGGCATCGTGCTGGGCGTCGGCCGGCTGTCCGGTATTCGGCCGATCCACTGGGTCTGCGCGGTGGTGGTCGAGTTCTTCCGGGCGGTACCGGTGCTGATCATGATGATCTTCGCCTACTTCGTCTACGGGCTGCTGGACATATTTCCGGCTCCGCAGTTGGCGCTGGCCGGGGTG
>CAZPZQ010000341.1:0-3619 GCA_964590745.1 uncultured Mycobacterium sp.
GCCGGCTGATACCGCAGCTGACCATCGGGCAGGTCCGGTTGGACCTGTCCATCATAGTGTTGCTGCTGCTGGTGTTCATCGGCATGGAACTGGCGCTACAGCACGCAAGCTAGACCCGGGTCAGCCGCAGCCGCCACGCATCCGGGCCGCGCTGTTCGTACCCGACGGCCAGGCGGCCGCCGCTGCGCTCGGCGAGCTGGTGCAACAGCGGGATCGGATCGTGCGGCGCCACCAGGATCATCGACCCGCCGACCGGGACCGCGTCGAAGGCCCCGAACACCGTGGCGTGCCGGATGGCGTGCGGAATCTCCCGGACGTCGAGTTCGGGAAGCTCCTCGTCCTCCTCGCCGCAGTGCCCACATCCGCCGTGACCGTGGTCGTGCCCATGGTCATGTCCGGGCGCGGCCCCGGCAGCGGCGGGTGCCGGCTGCCCGGGCAATCGGGCCGCCAGGTCAGCGAGCGAAACCCCGCTGGTCTCGGCGAGCGCGGGCAGCAGCAGATCGGCCACCTTGCCCAGCAGAGCTTCGAGCACCACGCGCAGCGCCTCGACGTGGGCGGCGATTTGCACCCGGTCGGTGTCGCGGGCGATCCGGGCGGCCGCCTGCTCGGCCAATTGGGTCTCGCCGAGTAAGCCCTCGACCAGCAGCCGGGCCCGTTCCACGGCCGATGACGCCGGATAGATGACCTCGACGGCGGCGCGCAGTTGGGGGCGCACCACCTGGTCGATGAACTCCTGCACGGCACGGTGTGCGTCGTCGAACGCCGGGCCGGCGGTACCGACAGCGGCGAACACCGCCGCGCCGAGTGCGGCATGACGCCCGAGCAGTTCGGCATAGCGCGACCGGACGTCGTCGACCGCCGCAGAGTCCGCTGCGTTCGTCGCCACCACCACGTCGTTCGTTGTCATCAGGTGTCCTTCCGAATCGTCGTATCGGTGATCGGCCCGCCAGCCGACCTGCGTTCAATTTAATACGGTTGGGTCTTGTGAATAATACGGCTGTCCCGCAGGGTCCGGTACCCGCGCCGCGGTGGTAATCGGCGGGGGGCGAGTCCGCCCATCGGGCGACAGCCGCGAGCAGTCCCGGGCCCGGTTCCGCCGGCCGAGAACCGAGGTGCGCTTCGCCCGATTGATATCAGTCTGGATCACTGAGTGGAGCCGTCGAACGTTTGCTATTGCGAGATTTCTTTGGCACCGGATTGAAATTCATTCTTAATATCAAACCGATTGCCGACCGCCGCGTCAGGTGTGACAGGATGGACGGCAGTTACAGCACGGCTAACATATTCTCCGATCGATCTGGACTTGCCAGATCGGTGTTACCGTCCAGAGTCAAGGGGGCAGACAATGCCACTCACACCGGCCGACGTACACAATGTGGCGTTCAGCAAGCCGCCGATCGGTAAGCGCGGCTACAACGAGGACGAGGTCGACGCCTTCCTCGATCTGGTCGAGGCAGAGTTGACCCGGCTCATCGAGGAGAACTCCGACCTGCGCCAGCGGGTCAGTGAACTCGACCAAGAGTTGGCGACCTGCCGCGCCAGCGCGGGCACCCAAGCCACCGGCGCCATTCCGCTGTACCAACCCGAACCGGAGCCGGTGCGCGAGGTGGCAACGCCGGCACCGGCTGCCGAGGCGGTCACCGAGGAGCAACACCTCAAGGCGGCCCGGGTGTTAAGTCTGGCGCAGGACACCGCAGACCGGCTGACCAGCACGGCCAGGGCGGAGTCGGAGAAGCTGATGGCCGATGCCCGCGCGAACGCGGACCAGATCCTCAGCGAAGCTCGGCAGACGGCGGAGACCACCGTGGCGGATGCCCGCCAGCGCGCCGATGCCATGCTGGCCGACGCGCAGACCCGCTCGGAGAATCAACTGCGGCAAGCCCAGGAGAAGGCCGATGCGCTGCAGGCTGACGCCGAACGCAAGCACTCCGAGATCATGGGCACGATCAACCAGCAGCGCACCGTGCTCGAGGGGCGCCTGGAACAGCTCCGCACCTTTGAACGCGAATACCGCACTCGGCTCAAGACCTACTTGGAGTCGCAGCTCGAAGAACTCGGACAGCGAGGGTCAGCCGCACCAGTCGATTCCGGTGCCACCAGTGACGGCGGCGGGTTCAACCAGTACAACCGGGGCGGTAACTAACCCTCGAATCGGGCCGATGGGCGGTATCGCCTAGTCTGCCTGTTGGCTGGAGGTTGCCCGATGCTGATCATTGCCCTGGTATTGGCCGTAATAGGTCTTGCCGCATTGGTGTTTGCCGTGGTGACCAGCAACGCGTTAGTCGCTTGGGTGTGCATCGGTGCCAGTGCGCTGGGTGTGCTGTTGTTGATCGTCGATGCGCTACAGGACCGGCGGCGCCGCCAACGGGGCGAGCCGGTCGGGGCGCCGAATGCAGCCGAGCCGGCGCCCGAACCCGAGGACGCGGTTGATGCGGACGGTGGTGTGGCCGATGAGCCCGTCACCGCCGATGAGGCGGCCGATGAGAGCCCGGCCGATGAGAGCACTGACGCCGCGATTCCCGACGAACTCGATGCCGGCGCGGGCGATGACGACGCTGCCCCGCCGGCTGCCGAGCGCACCGATGCCGACGCGGAGGCCGGCGCCGGCGACGACCAGGACGGCGATTAACCGCGGTTCACGGTCGAGGTGGTCAGCAGCTCCCGGACCTCATCGTCGCTGACCTGGTGGAAATCGATATAGGCCTGACCGACCGCGCTGAAGCCGGCCGGCGTGGTCGCGCACACCACGTCGTCGGCCTCCAGGGCCATCTCTTCACACGCCGACATCGGTCCGACCGGGACGGCGACGATGATCGAGGCCGGATCTGCGGCGCGAATCGCCCGCACCGACGCCAGCATGGTGGCGCCGGTGGCGATGCCGTCGTCGACCAGGATCACCACTCGGCCGCGTAGATCAGCGGCCGGCTGGTCGCCGCGGTAGAGCTGCTCGCGGCGACGCAGCTCGATTGTTTCGCGGTCGATCACCGACTGCAACGCCTCCTCGGTGATGTTGAGATCGGCCAACACGTTGTCGTTCAGCACCACCCGACCGCCGCTGGCCAGTGCGCCCATCGCCAGTTCAGGCCACTGCGGCGCGCCCAGCTTGCGGACCAGGAAAACGTCCAACGGTGCTCGGAGTGCCCGGGCCACTTCCCAACCGACCGGGACTCCACCGCGCGCCAGACCCAAGACCAGCAGATCATCCCTGCCGCGATATTCGGACAGCCGTTCGGCCAACGCACGGCCGGCCTCATGGCGGTCGCGAAACGTGCGCGACCGCGTCCGGTGCCCAAAGCCATTCGACCTGTTCATCGCCGTTTCGATGAGCCCCAATTCAGCCGTTTAGACCAGCCTAGAACGTGCCGGCGCTGGCTGCTTGGGTTGTCGCGGCGGAACTCGCGGATGCGGGAAGGCCAGGCAGGCTGTCGCCGGATGGCCGGCGCCGCTACAGCGGCCGGAGCGGTTGTCGCTTTCAGCCGCGGCGGTCGCAGCTTGGACTACCGCCCGGCACCGCAGGGGCCGGCGGTAATGGCGGTGTGGCACCGCACGGCACGGTGGGCGCCAACGGTGATGGCGGTGACGGCGCCAACGGCGGTGATGCCGGTGAAGGCGGCGACGG
>CAZPZQ010000342.1:0-3607 GCA_964590745.1 uncultured Mycobacterium sp.
TCGCGCTGGTGTTCAAGCGGGCACCGCACCTGCCGTTCGACGACACCATGACCGACGAGCTCGGCACGAACGCGCTGGTGATCCGAGTTCAACCCGATGAGGGGATCACCCTGCGGTTCGGCTCCAAGGTGCCCGGCCATCTGATGGAAGTCCGGGACGTCAACATGGACTTTTCCTATGGCTCGGCGTTCTCCGAAGATTCGCCGGAGGCCTACGAGCGACTGATCCTGGATGTGCTGCTCGGTGAGCCGTCGTTGTTCCCGGTCAATGCGGAAGTCGAATTATCCTGGGAGATACTGGATCCGGTTCTGCAAAACTGGGCCGAACATGGCAAGCCCGAATCTTATGTGGCCGGCACCTGGGGCCCGAGATCGTCGTTTCAGATGCTACGGCGGGCCGGCCGGGAATGGCGGCGGCCGTGATGAACCCGTCTGCTCGCCAGGGACAGCCGCGATTATGATCATCGACCTGCCGGATACCAGCACCACCGCAATCAATAAGAAGCTCGACGAGTTACGCGAACGAGTCGGGGCGGTCACCCTGGGTCGGGTGCTGACGCTGATCATCGCGCCGGGAACCGATGAGCTGCGCGACCAGTCGATTGCGGCGGCGAACATCGCCAGCCAGGAACATCCCTGCCGGGTGATCGTGGTGATGTCCGGTGACCAGGATGCCGCCGATGCGCGGTTGGATGCGCAATTGCGGATGTTCGGTGATGCCGGCGCCGGTGAGGTGGTGGTGCTCGGGCTGTCCGGTCCGCTAGCTGAGCACGCCGACGCCGTCGTGGTGCCGTTTCTCCTGCCGGATATCCCGGTGGTGGCCTGGTGGCCAGACATCGCACCGGCCGAGCCGGCCGCGGACCCGTTGGGCGGGTTGGCGATCCGGCGGATCACCGACGCGACCAACGGGGCCGACCCGCTGGCGGCGATCAAGAGTCGGTTAGCCGGGTACACTGCCGGTGACACCGACCTGGCGTGGAGTCGCATCACCTACTGGCGTGCGCTGCTTGCCGCGGCCTTGGATCAGCCGCCGCACCAGCCGGTCAGCTCTGCGCTGGTTTCCGGGCTGCGCACCGAGCCGGCGCTGGACGTCCTGGCCGGCTGGCTGGCTAGCCGGCTCGACGCACCGGTGCGGCGGGCGGTCGGCGAGTTGAAGGTCGAGTTGGTGCGCGACAGTGAGACGGTGACGTTGCGGCGTCCGCAGAAAGGGGTGATTGCCACGTTGAGCCGATCCGGCCGACCGGACGCGTCGGTTCCGTTGCCGCGCAGGGAAACCGCTGAGTGTTTAGCCGAAGATCTCCGCCGGCTGGATCCGGATGCCATTTACGGCGAAGCACTGCACGGCATCGAGCGGGTGGCGTACCGATGACCGGCGCTGGACCAGAAATCGCAATCTACCAGGACACTCCTGAACTCGTCGCGGCCACCGCCGAGCGACTGGCCACCGCGATCCAGACCGCAATAGCGGCGCGCGGGCGGGCCCTGATCGTGCTGACCGGTGGCCGCAACGGCACCGCGCTGCTGCGTTACCTCGGCGACCACGCCCAGCGGGTGGACTGGCCGAAGGTGCAGTTTTTCTTCGGCGACGAACGTTTCGTGCCGGCCGACGACGTGGACCGCAACGACAAGCAGGCCCGCGAAGCGCTGCTGGACCGCCTGGACATCCCGCCGGCTAACGTGCATGCGATGCCGGCCAGCGACGGCGAGGCCGGCGACGACCTCGACGCCGCCGCACGGGCGTATCAACAGGTGCTGGCGGCCGCTGCTGACCCGGGTGAACCGGCGCCGGATTTCGACGTACACCTGCTGGGGGTAGGTCCCGAAGGCCATGTCAACTCCCTGTTTCCGAAGACGCCGGCGGTGCACGAAACGACTCGCTTGGTGGTAGGGGTGCCCGACTCGCCCAAGCCACCACCGCGGCGGATCACTTTGACCCTGCCCGCGATCCAGCGCTCCCGCGAAGTGTGGCTGGTGGTGTCCGGCACCGAGAAGGCCGGAGCAGTCGCCGCCGCACTCGGCGGTGCCGCCGCGTTCGCCATACCGGCCGCCGGAGCGGTCGGGCGGGAAAAGACGGTCTGGCTGCTCGATGTCGAAGCAGCCGCCAAGCTGCGCCGCTGAAGCACGCGCTTCGGCTGCGGGTGACTCGCTCGGCGGGCCATAATGGCTGGCATGGCAGACACGGCCGGCCGCACCGGCGCTGACCGCCAGCGGATCAGAACCCTGGCGCAGGCCGCCCTGAACGCCGACCTGACCGTACAACAACTCGAAGCCGTCTTGACCGACATGACCGCATCGCTATCGGCGCTGAACAGTTCACTCGACGTTTTCGACGGCAGCCTGGAACACCTGAACACCACCCTGGGCAAACTCGACGAACTTGCGCCCCGCCTCGGTGGGGTGGTCGATCGGATGGAGGTGATCGTCGGCCGGGTGGAACGCATCGTCGACCTGGCCGAGACGGTGATGTCGCCACTGTCCGCGACGGAGAGTGCCGTGCGCGGTGTGATCGATGCGGTCCGGAACCGGACGGCCAGGTGACCGCCGGCCCGGCCTAGGGCCAGGTGATCATGCTGTCCGGAGGCAGCATGGTGGCGATGTCGACCGGCCCTAACTCGTTGTGCGGCAGGGTGTCCCACAACATGATGGGGGCGTCATGGCCGGGCAGCGTGAGGTAGTCCGAGGAATTGAACAGGTAGATGCTGAACGAATCCGGGAACTCCGTTTTGGTGAGGCTGACCTCCAGCGTGTTCTTGAAACCGTCCGGCCCGCTGACAATCCAGTAGTAGGTACCCTTCGGGTCGAAGCCGGTCAGGCTGTCGAACAACACCGAATTGCCGGCCACATCCGTTGCCCCGTTGGGCCCACCGAGTCCGGGACCGAATCCGACGTCGTATAGCGCCACCCACGACAAGCCGTACGGGTCGCCGTCGGGGCCGTCGGCGGCGGGCGCGAACTCGTGATACTGGTAGTACGAGGCGTCCAGCAGCATCGGGAATTGGAAGTCCATCACCCCGACCGGGTAGGTGCCCAAGGTAACGCCATCTTGGTCCACCACGTCGACCGGTTGGATGCCCCACCACTCGGTGACAAACGGCCGCCAGCCGAGATAGCCGACGTTGGTCGGGTCGCCGCCAAGTTCCAAGGTGCATTCACCGGACGCACAACCATACGGTGCCGCGGCCGCCATCGGGGCGAACAGGAGCGCGGCTCCGGCAGCGACACCGAGTGCGGCCAGCAGACGACGTTGTGTTGACATGAACCCCTCCAGTTGTGTGCCACCACGGCCGCTCAATCGTGGACTTCCCCCGACTGCTTGTCGTGCGCGTCAATTTTCGCCTGGCTGCACTTTAACTGAAGGTTTACGGAAAGGTAGGCGTTTCCTTCCTATTTCGTCAGTTGAGTCTGTCCGGCTGCGGATCGCGTCCGCCCCGGCAAAGACAAGCACTGCACACAGCCCGGCTAACCACTGTTGCGCAACGCGCTGGCCAGCCCGTTCATCGTCAGTAGAATCCCCCGCTGCACCAGTTCGTCGTCGTCGCCGGACCGGTACCGACGCAGCAACTCCACCTGCAGGTGGTTCAGCGGCTCCAGGTAGGGGAACCGGTTGA
>CAZPZQ010000343.1:0-3574 GCA_964590745.1 uncultured Mycobacterium sp.
CTTCTGGCTGACCCGCCCGGCCACGATCATCAGATCGGCCTGCCTCGGGGATGCTCGGAACACCTCCATGCCGAACCGGGACATGTCGTAGTCCGGCGCCATGGTCGACATCATTTCGATGGCACAGCACGCCAATCCGAAGGTCGCCGGCCACATCGACCCGGTTCGAAAGTAGCTGGCCAGTTTCTCTACGGTGCTCAGCAGCAGACCGCTGGGCAGCTGCTCTTCTAGCCCCATGGGCTACCTCAATCCCAACTCAGGCCGCCGCGGCGCCACACGTAGGCGTACGCGACGAACACGACGACGACGAACAGCACCATCTCAATGAGAGCGAACAGCCCCAGGCCGTCATAGGCGACCGCCCATGGGTAGAGAAAGACGATCTCGATATCGAAGACGATGAATAGCATCGCGGTCAGGTAGTACTTGATCGGAAAACGCTGTCCGGTGGGTGCGTGCGGTCCGCTGACCGGTTGGTCGGTGGGTTCGATACCGCACTCGTAGGCTTCCAACTTCGACCGGTTGTAGCGAGACGGCCCGACAAACGGTGCGATGGCTACGGAGAATACGGCGAAGCCGGCGGCGAGGGCGCCGAGTACCAGGATAGGCAGGTACAAATTCATCGAGTGGGCATCATTTTCTGGTTGCTATCGGTATGAACTCACGGAAAAGCGTAACGTTCCGTCATCCACCGGTTGGTGATACTGGCAAATTGAACCTAACTGTGATGGGTGTCACCGGTTTCGACCAACGGCGACAGGCTATTTGGCGGCAATCGACTCGAGATCACCCCGCCCTCTCCCGCAGCAACTCGAGCACCACCTGGCTCAGCCGGATCTGGTCGATGGGCTGGGCGACGGCGGCTTCGGCGCGCGACCAACGGGCTAGCCAGGCGTCGTCTGCTCGGCCGGTGAGCACCACGATCGGCGGGCACTGGGCAATCTCGTCTTTGAGTTGCTTGGCGATCCCCATTCCACCGGCCGGCGTGGCCTCCCCGTCGAGGATGGCCAAGTCGATACCACCGGCGTCCATCTGCTGGATCACCACGGGTTCGGTGGCGACTTCGAGGTAGCTCAGTTCGGGCAGGTCCGGGTGCAGGTGCTTGCCCAATGCCAGCATGACCTGCTCCCGGATCGCGGCGTCGTCGCTGTACACCAGGATCCGCAGCGGGGCGGTGACTGTGGTTTCGGCGGACACGGTGCCGATGTTACTGTGACGCCGCCATACCGACAGCGCCGGTCGACGGTGCTGCTGTTTCGCCGTCGCTACCGGCGGGTTAGTCGCGGTGGTAGCCGGGATGAGCGACCGCCAGGCGATGCCGGACCAGCGTGCGCAGGCAGCCGATGACGTCGTCGGCGCGCTGGTCAAGCTCACCCGCCCGGACGGCGGCTGCCAGCGTGGCCTCGTTGTCGAAGCCGAGTGCGCTGAGTGCGGCCCGGAACTGGTGTTGGGAGTCGTCCAGCAGTTCCCGCTCGACGATACGCAGCGCATTCGCGGCTACTCTGGCGTGGAAGTTCACCCGCTCGGAAACGGCCGTTCGGACATCGTCGTCCAAGAACTCGGCGACGGCCGCCACCAGCTCGGCCGCGGTCGGCCGGCCATAGGCCCCGGTCACGGTATCGGCGCTTGCGGCGGGCTCGGGCGCGGCCGCATCGTTGCCGCGCGGTGCTGATTGCCCGGCTTCTTCTCGGGCCGCCGTCTGGCGGCCCGCAGCGTCGCCGGGCGGTGCAAGCAACTCGAGCAAGTCCCATTCCGTTTCGCAGACCCGGCGTCCGATCGCCGCCAACTCCACCGAGCGGGTCTGTCCGGTCAAGTGTCGGTGCGCCTGGTAGCGACAGATCACCCCCCAGCGCAACGTACTCAGCACCTGCCACCAGGTAAATCGGGTTCGGTCCACGGTGGTGGCGCTGGCTTGCTCGTATGCGGAAAGAAAGCTGTCGATATCGCCCAGTCCGCCGGCGCTGCGCTCAGCCGACGCTCCGAATCGCCAAGCCCGGATACAAAACCAGGCCAGGTCTTCGCAGGCGTCACCCAGGTGCACCAGCTCCCAGTCCAGCACGGCCGCCAGTCCGGATTCGTCGACCATCAGGTTGCCCATCCGGAAGTCGCCATGCACCAGCCGCGGCGGCACCGGTGCCGGTCGGCGCGCGGACAGCCAGCGAAACGCCCACTCGAAGGTGGCGGTGGTGTCGCCCATCGCGTCGAGTTGTGCACGGCACTGCGTCAGCGGGTCTTCGGCGGTCAGCCCGATGTCGCCGGGGTCGGTCCGGTGGATCGCCGCCAGCGCCGCTGCGCACTGGTTGAGCAGCCGGGCGCGCCCGGTCTCGTCGAGGCGGCGATCGATGCGTCGCACCACGGTCTCGCCCTTGACCTCGTCACAGATCAGGAATGGATTGCCAAGGGCGCCTTCGGAATTATCGGCAACCAGGATGTGCGGAACCGGTGCACCGGCTGACCCGGCGGCGGCTTGCGCTCGAGCCTCCAACTCCATGCTGGCGTGGATTTCATCGGGCGGGCCGGTGCGCAGGATCAGCGCTCGACGCCCGGCCGGGAAGACCGCATCGAACGCCCAGGTGTTGCGGCTGGCACCGCCGGTCAGTCGGTGCAGACCCTCGACGGTGATGGCGGCGGGATCGAGACCCAGTGCCGATCCCAACACGCCGGGTAGTCGTGCGGTCAGTGCGTCGGCTGTCATCGTCGCCGATCAAACCCCAACAACCGCTGGGCCACCCGGCGGATCTGGATTTCTTCGGCTCCCTCGGTGATCCGGTACCGGCGGTGGTGGCGGTAGATGTGTTCGAACGGCTGGTGACGGCTGTAGCCCAGGCCGCCGTGGATCTGCATGGCCCGGTCGGCTGCGTTGCAGACCAGTCGGTTGGCGCGGTAGTTCGCCATCGACACCTTGTCGGAGACCTCCATGTGGTTGTCGCGGTCGAGGTGCCAGGCCGCGTAGTAGACCAGCAACCGGACCATCTGCGCTTCGGTCGCCAGTTCTGCCAGCGGCCACTGCACCGCCTGGTTGACCGCCAGCGGCTTACCGAACACCGTGCGTTGCCGCGCGTAGTCGGCGGCCCGATCGATGCAGTACTGCGCGGCGCCCAGACTGGACGCGGCCTGCCGAATCCGGTTCTCATGCAGGAACGTCTGCGCCACCTCCAAGCCGTGATCCACCCTCCCGAGCACCGCATCCGCCGGCACGGTGACGTTCTTCAGTTCGACTTCGCCGTGGTCGGTGGGCATGTTGAAAGTCCACCAGTAGAACGGCACGGTGAACCCCGCTGCATCGGTGGGCACCAAAAAGGCGGTGATGCCGACCGCTTGCCCGGGTTCGCCGGATGTGCGGGCGAAGATCAGGTCATGGGTGGCCCGGTGCACGCCGGTGTTCCACCGTTTGGCTCCGTTGATCACCCAGCCGGCATTTTCACCGGACCCGTCTGGTTCGGCGCGGGTCTCCAGCCAGGTGGCATCGGACCCGTGCGCCGGTTCGGTCAGGCCGAACGCCATCGACCGTGCGCCGGTGATCAGGGCCTCCGACCACTGCGCCCGCTGAGCGTCGGTGCCGAACCGTTCCATC
>CAZPZQ010000344.1:0-852 GCA_964590745.1 uncultured Mycobacterium sp.
GTTCGGTCTCCATCGGCACCGACACCATCGAGGCGAAGTCGCCGCCGCGCAGCGACCCGATCGGCAGGTAACGCGGATCGGCTTCTTTGTCGTCGGTGATCACCACCGGCTCGCGGTGGGTGGCCACCCAGCCGGACACCCCGGAACTCAACGGCAACCGGATCTTGCCCACCTCGTGGTCGAACGGCGGTGTGGCACCGGCCAGCGTCAACGACCGGTCGGTGTCGTCGAGCACGTGCACAAAACAGACGTCGGTGCCGGTGGTCGCGGTGATGATCCGGGCTGCCGCGGCGGCCAGCGGTTCCACCCCCGGCCCGCTGGACGCCGCCTGAATGAGCTCACGCAGCAGGGCCAACTCATGGTGGGTGTCGACGAAATCGCGCACCGCCGTGGTTTTGCGAACGGTCACTGGTAGATCCCTTCCCGTAGTGCGGTGGCCACCGCCCCGGTCCGGTCGGACACCCCGAGCTTGCGATAGATGGACCGCAGGTGGGTTTTGACGGTCTCGTCGCCGATCACCAGTTTGTTGGCGATACCGCGGTTGGACAGTCCGCTGACCATGTAGGACAGAATCTCGCTTTCCCGCTGGGTGAGACCCTGGCGTGCGCCCGGCCAGAACTCGTCGCGCTGCAGCCGCGCGGCGGTGTCGGCGGCGCGGGCCGCCATGCCGGGGTCGATCACCGTTTCGCCGCGGTGGGCCCGTTCGAGTTGACGGACCAGTTCGTCGCTGCTGATGCTTTTCAACAGATAACCGCGCGCGCCCACCCGCAACGCCTGGAATAGATACTGCTCGTCGTCGTAGACCGACAGCATGACCACCTTGCGCTGCGGGTCGCGTTCACGCAGCGCCCG
>CAZPZQ010000344.1:862-3571 GCA_964590745.1 uncultured Mycobacterium sp.
GCCCGGCACAGGTCCAATCCGCTGACGCCTTGCATCCGCACGTCGCACAGCACGATGTCGGGGTCGACATCATTGATCACGTCGACCGCGTTCTCGGCGCCGACCGCCTGGCCGACCACCGCTACCCGGCCGGCGAACGCAGCCAACATGGCTTTGAGGCCTTCGATGACCATCTCGTGGTCGTCGACGAGCATCAGTCGCACCGGACGCATGGCAAGACGATAAGGCTCTTCCCCCGCGTAGTCCCCCCCAATGGGGGAGGACGGACCGGCGTGGCGGCGTTCACCCTGGTGTTATGCCCGTCACAACAACCCAGTTGCGACAGACCCGCACGTTCTGGTGGGAGCGGGCCCGGCCGGCGCACGCCGACATCAGCCCGCTGCGGGCGGTGATCTTCGATGCGGACGCGCTGGCCGATGCGCGCGGCGAGCCGAAAGCGGGGCTGCTGGATTTGGTGATGAGTCTGTTCGTGGCCGGCATCTGGGTCGGCGTGGTCAGCCCCGGCCGCCGGGCATGGGTGCAGCTGCGGGTGCGTCACTTGATCGGCGACGGTTTGGTCGAGACGATCGTCAGCGCCGACGACCTGAGCACGCCGGGCGACCACACCGAGTTGCACCGGCTGGCGCTGTGGGAGCTCGGCATCACCGCCGAGGACGCGCTGGCCATCGCGGGCTCGAGCCGCAGCTTGGGTGTGGCGGCTGGGCTCGGGTTGCCGGCCGTCGTCAGCACCGACGACCGCGCGGAGTTCGCCGACGCGGTGGCCGTGCGGACCAACTACGACGGGTTGTCGGCAGAGGGTTGCCGACGGTTGCGGACTCGGTGGCTGGTCGGTCAGCTCGACGGCGCGGCGTCGCGGTCACCGCGCTGACGCCTGCTCTTTGGCCCTGAGGAACATCCGTCACCGCGGGAGGAGGCATGAAAGATTTGCCCGCCTTACAGCGACAACCCGGGCTGCACCGGTTGGTTCCCGGGCCGCCTGCACACATCCCGGCGTGGTATCCGCGTCGACACCGGCCAAGCCGCTGGCGTTGTCGCTGTTAGGCAGGCACCTGCGCATACACCTTCGGGGCGGTGACACACGGAGCTACCGGGTCAATCGTGGCCGGCCGGACCGACGCGGCAGTGCCGGAACCGCCCGGCTCAGCTGCGGCGCAGCGTCTCGATCACTGCGCTGAAGTCCTCACCGCCGTGCTCGGCGGCGAATTCGGCGTAGATCGCGGCGGCGTGAGTGCCCAGCGGCGCAGCCGCGTCCGTCTCGGCGACCGCATCCATCGCCAGGCCGAGGTCTTTGCTCATCAGCGCAGTGGCGAAACCCGGCCGGAAGTCGTGATTGGCCGGCGAGGTGGGCACCGGGCCGGGCACCGGGCAGTTGGTATGCAGCGCCCAGCAGTTGCCGGTGGCGCCGGTCATCACGTCGAACAGCGACTGCGCGGACAAGCCGAGCCGCTCGGCCAGCACGAACGCCTCGCAAACGGCGATCTGCTCGACGGCCAGCACCATGTTGTTGCAAATTTTGGCGGCTTGGCCGGCGCCCGCGTCGCCGCAGTGAATGATCTTGGCCGCCATAGGTTCTAGCACCGGCATCGCTCGCTTCAGTGCGGTGGCGTCCCCGCCGACCATGAAGGCCAGGGTGCCGGCGGCGGCGCCGGCCACCCCACCGGACACCGGTGCGTCGAGCTGGGCGAAACCGTGCGAGCCGGCCAGTGCGTGCGCCGCCCGAGCGTCGGCGACCGAGATGGTGGAGCTGTCGATGAACAGCGTGTCCGGCCGGGCGGCCGGCAGGATCTGGGCGTAACAGCGTTTGACCGCCGCGCCGTCCGGCAGCATGGTGACCACCACGTCAGCCTCGGCGACTGCGTCAATACCGCTGTCGCACACCAAAACACCATGCCCGCGGGCGGCGGCCGCGGCGGTCGGCATCGGGTCGAAACCCCGCACCCGATGTCCACCGGCCACCAGGTTCGCCGACATCGGCCCGCCCATATGGCCCAGCCCGAGGAACGCCACCGCGCAGCTCTGCGCCGACTGGGTCATCAGTGCTCCTAACTCGAGGCTCGAACCCGGGCGGCCTCGGCCCGGCCGATGACCATCCGCATGATCTCGTTGGTGCCCTCCAGGATGCGGTGCACCCGCAGATCGCGAACGATCTTCTCCAGACCGTACTCGCGTAGATACCCGTAGCCGCCGTGCAGCTGCAGCGCCTGATCGGCCACGTCGTAACACGCGTCGGTGACATACCGTTTGGCCATCGCGCACAATTCGACTTTGTCGTCGGCGCCGTCGTCCAAGGCGGTGGCTGCTCGCCACAGCAGCAGTCGTGAGGTTTCCAGCGCGGTGGCCATGTCGGCCAGACTGAACCGGATGGTGGGCTCGTCGAGCAGCGACCCGCCGAACGCTTCCCGGTCGGCCAGGTAGGCGCCGGTCTTGTCGAAGGCCGACTGGGCGCCGCCCAGCGAACACGCGGCGATGTTGATCCGGCCCCCGTTGAGCCCGTTCATGGCGATGGAAAAGCCGGTGCCCTCGCCCTCGGCTCCGCCGAGCATGGCCTCGGCCGGCACTCGCACGCCGTCGAAGACCACCTGGGCGGTGGGCTGGGCGTTCCAGCCCATCTTCTGCTCGTGAGCGCCGAAACTCAAACCGGGCGCGTCTTTTTCGACGATGAATGTAGAGATACCCCGCGGCCCGGAGTCGCCGGTGCGGGCCATCACC
>CAZPZQ010000345.1:0-3517 GCA_964590745.1 uncultured Mycobacterium sp.
CGGCAGGCCGGAGATCCGGAACCGGGCGCACAGCGCATCCACCTCGGCCAAGGTGTTGTCCGGCGAGCAGGTGACCGGATCGGTGACCATGCCGGCCTCGGAGCGTTTCACCGTCTCGACCTGACCGGCCTGTTCGGTGACCGGCAGATTGCGGTGCAGCACCCCCATACCGCCGGCGCGGGCCATCGCGATCGCCATCCGGGCTTCGGTGACGGTATCCATCGCGGAGCTGACCAGCGGCACTTTCAGCCGAACGTTCCTGGTCAGTTGGCTGGAGGTGTCAGCCGCCGCGGGCACCACGTCCGACGCCGCCGGCAACAGCAGCACGTCGTCGAAGGTCAGACCCAGCATCGCGACTTTGCCGGGATTGTCGCCGCCGGTCGACACCGCGTCGTCGAGCAGGCCACTGACCTGCGGGCTGATTGTCTGGGTGCCGCCTTCGGGGAATGGAGAGCCGAAGGGCATGGGAGCCTCCACTACGCAACTGGGGTGAAAGCCTCATACTAGTCGTCTCACGCATCGAATATTCAGCCCCACGCGTCACACCTCGACAAACACCGGCCGCTGGCATTCGGTCGCAGCGACTGCGTACCCTAGGGGGCGTGCGTGACGACTTGCCACCCGGTTTGCCGCCCGATCCGTTCGCCGACGACCCCTGCGACCCGTCGGCCGCACTGGACGCCGTCGAGCCGGGTCAACCACTGGAACCCCACGAACGGACCGCGGTGGAGGCCGACCTTGCCGACCTCGCGGTATACGAATCACTCCTGTCGCACAGGGGGATTCGCGGTCTGGTGGTGTGCTGCGACGATTGCCAGCAAGACCACTATCACGACTGGGACATGCTGCGCGCGAACCTGCTGCAACTGCTGGTTGACGGCACCGTTCGGCCGCACGAGCCGGCCTACGACCCCGAGCCGGACACCTACGTCACCTGGGATTACTGCCGCGGGTATGCCGATGCCTCGCTCAACGGCGCCACCTCGGAGGCCGACGGATACCGCTGACCCTTTGTCGCCAGTCGCCGCCGCGGTGGCACACCAGCGCCGCGGAGTCGTCCCGGATTTTCTGCACCTGCTGCGCGGTCCGGGTCACGCTGCCGATGTCGGTCAGCAGACAAGATAGCGCCCACTGCAGCGGAACCAGGCCCAACTGCCCCGCGGCATCCAGTGCGGCATCGCCGACGGCACGGGCCCGGTCGACATTGCCGGAACAGCACAGCGCGGCGGCCAACACCATGTCGCTTTTGCAGCGGTGCCGCGCAGATGCGACGGCGTCAGCCAGTTCCCGGGCGGTTTCGGCGTGTCGCACGGCGGCTTTTCCGGCGCAGGTCGCCATTGCCAGTTCGGCGGCGACCCAGCCGCGGCGCACTGCAACCCGCTCGGCGCCGGTGGCTTCCGGCACCCGGCCGGCGCGGCCCAGCAGCGCCGCCGCTGCGGCGAAGCGGCCGATCCCGAGCGCGTCGGCGGCCAAGTTGACCAGTGCGTCGGCCCTGGCCTCGGGGTCGTCGTCGGCCAGCAGCAGGGCCCGACCGTCCCAGCCGCGGGCGACGTGATGCCAGCCCAACTGACGCAGGAATGATCCCTGCGTGCTGTACGCCAGCGACGCCAACGGTCCGCCGGGTGAGTCCCGGAGCAGCGCCGCCAGTTCGGCTCGGGCGCTGGCATAGCGGCCCTGCCCGCCGGCGGCAACCGCGCGCAGCCACCGTTGGCGAGGCGTGGTCGCGGCCGGCAATGGCCACCTGCCGGGTTCGCTGCCGAATGCGGCAGCGGTAAGGTCGGCATCGTTTCCGGCGTGTTTCATCGCAGCACGACGCTATCAACGGCCGCCGTGGCGGGCACGCCAGTTAACAGCCCATGGCAGGCACATTACCACGACGTTAAGTTGATAATGTCCTGGACGGCGCGTGAGATCACAACTGCCAGATGCTAACTGCGGATTGCGCGTGCCACCGCCGCTGTGCGTTGCTACGGCCGGAGGGGTCAACCTAGCAAGCACATCTTAACCAGAAACGTAAGGTAAATTCAGACACGACGGCTACGCTCTGTCGAGTACCGAATACGTTGACGCGGTTTGCCACGCAACCATTGCGACACCGTTCAACGGTCAAGCTCGGTTTCGATCCGACTCCACATCATCAGAGGGGGTTCGCATGCCACTGCCAGAGCGACTGCCCGGACGCAATGCCGACAGCTGGGCTTGGCAACTGCAGGGCGCATGCCGAGGCGTCGACTCGTCGGTGTTCTTCCCGCCCGATGGAGAGCGCGGGCGGGCCCGCGCGCAGCGGGAGAATTACGCCAAGGAGTGGTGTCGGGTCTGCCCGGTGCTCGCGGAGTGCCGCGCGCACGCACTCGCGGTCGCTGAGCCATACGGGATTTGGGGCGGCATGTCGGAGGCCGAGCGCTTCGCGGTGCTGCGCCGACGCAAGGTTCGGCGGGCTGTCTAGGGGGCGGCGTCGGTCACATTGTCGATAACGGCGCTAAGGCCGGCCGGATTGTCGCAAGGTAGGTGACGTGGTCAACTCGCCCGGCTCCGGCGATCTCCTTGCCGACTCCGAAGCCACCGCGGCGAGCGCTGCGGTGGTCGGGTCCGCGGCCACCGTGGCCAGCGCCGGGGTAGCCGGTTCGGCGGCGACAGTGGCCAGCGCGGGAGTCGCCGGGTCGGCGGTCACCGTAGCCAGTGCCGGCGTGGCCGGATCGATCGGCACCGCCGCCAGCGCCGGTGTCGCCGGCAGTATCGTCACTGCAGTGTCGCTGGCGATCGCCGGAAGTCTGGCGTGTGTGGCCTGTGCGCTATGCCGGCGGTGCATCGGGTGCGTGGGCTGCTTCGGCTGTACGAATTGCGTCGGGTGTGTCGGGTGTTACAACTGTTCCAACGTGCGCTTCGCGGTCGGGCTGCGTGACGTACACCGCTGACCCCGTTGGTGGTCGGGCCGTCTGCGCCGGGCGGCTTCAAGCCGAACGCGGGCGTGCAACCGACCGGCTGAGCGCTCATCAACAGCGCAGCCGGTTGCCCAACCGGACCGCGGGTTAGTTTGCGCCCGCCGCGATCACCTGGTCCACCTCGGCGGCCCGCTCGGCCATCTCGGCGTGTGCCTTGTCCAACGCTTCGGCCTGGTCCTCGTCGGCCTTCATCAGCGCTTCGATGTCGAAGGCGGCCATGTCGAGGACACCCATGTCGGTGAAGGCCTTCTGCACCTTGTCCCCCCACCAGCCGATGTCCTGGACGATCGGCACGATGCGGCTGAACAGGTGCGAGCGGAACTGGATCATCACCGGCGAGGTATCGACCCACTCAGCACACGCCTTGAAGTCCAGGCCGAGGGTTTCGAAGACCTCCTCGCCGCGGAACCGATCCCGCATCAGGTAGCAGGCGTCCACGACGAACTCTTCCCGCTCGTCGCGTTCGGTCTCAGTCAGCGCGGCGTAGTAATCCTTCAGCGAAATCCGGCCGAACGCGACGTGCCGGGCCTCGTCCGCCGCCTCGTAGGCCAGCCACTGCTTGGCCAGCGAGTCCG
>CAZPZQ010000346.1:0-3513 GCA_964590745.1 uncultured Mycobacterium sp.
TGTCCTCGCTGGCCAGGATCATCAGCCGCCGCGCGATGAACCGCGGGTCCTCCCCGGCCTCGAGCATCCGGGCCAAATAGTGCAGCGCGGCGTCGACATCCGACCCGCGCACCGACTTGATGAAGGCGCTGATCACGTCGTAGTGCTGGTCGCCGTCCCGGTCGTAACGGACGGCGGCCCGGTCCATCGACTGTTCGACGGTCTCGACGGTAACCGGGTCGTGAGCCTCGCTCGCCACCTCCAGCGCGGTCAGCGCGCGACGGGCATCCCCGGCCGCCAACCGCACCAACAGATCAACCGCATCAGCAGTCACGTCGATACGCCCGTCCAACCCGCGCGGGTCATCGATGGCCCGTCGCACCAGGGTGCGGATGTCATCGCCGGTCAGCGGCCGCAGCTGCAGGATCAACGAGCGGGACAGCAGCGGCGCCACCACCGAGAAGGACGGATTTTCGGTGGTGGCCGCCACCAGCAGCACCACCCGGTTTTCTACCGCCGCGAGCAGCGCGTCCTGCTGGGTTTTGGAGAAGCGGTGTACTTCGTCGATGAACAGCACGGTCTGCTCGCCGTAGGCGGCGGCCTTGCGCGCAGTGTCAATCACCGCCCGCACTTCTTTCACCCCGGCCGACAACGCCGAAAGCGCCTCGAACCGCCGGCCGGTGGTCTGTGAGATCAGGGCGGCCAGGGTGGTTTTGCCGGTGCCCGGCGGGCCGTACAAGATGACCGATGCCGCGCCGGAGCCGTCGACCAACCGACGCAGCGGGGCACCCGGCTGAAGCAGATGGTCCTGGCCGACCACCTCGTCCAGCGACACCGGGCGCATCCGTACCGCCAACGGCGCACCGGTGGGGTCGGGTTGACCGCCAGCCCCGGCGCCCGGCGGGGGCACATCGAAGAGACCGTCGGACACGATCCAGGCATACCACGCACCAGATTTCCCACGCCAGGTGCACACCGGTGCCTTATGGGCCCGTTCTGGCGCCGGAGTCGGTGTTACGTTCGGCGGAAACACGCTTCGTGACGGTGAAGTAGGAGCGAAATAGGAGCAGCAATGACTCAGCCTCCGCAGTATCCGCCGTATCCGGGCTACCCCAGTGGCGCTGAGGGCGGCTACCCCGATCCGGGTGGCCACCAGCCCCCGCAGTACGGTCCACCCGGTTATCCACCGCCGGGTTACCCGCAGCCGGGCCCACCGGGCGGCTATCCGCCACCGGGCTACCCGCCACCGCCGGGATACCCACCACCGGGCTATCCGCCGCCGGGGTATCCGCCCGGCGGCTACCCGCCGGCGCCTGGGTTCGGCGGACCGCCGCGGCCGCATTTCGACATCGGTGAGGCGCTCGGTTGGGCCTGGAACAAGTTCAGCACCAATGCCGTAGCGCTGATCGTCGCGCTGCTCGGATACGCCGCAGTGATTCTGGTGCTCGGCGTCGTTTGGGCGCTGACCGTGTTCGGCATGTCAGCAACCGCTACCGCGCAGACCTTCACACCCGGCCAACTCGTCGTCCTTGTCATCGGTTACGTCACCGCGTTGGTGGTGTCCATGTTCGTGCAAGCCGCGTACCTGTCCGGCTGCCTCGGCATTGCCGACGGGAAGCCGGTGAGCATCGGTTCGTTTTACCAGCCGCGTAACTTCGGCGCGGCGATGTTGACGGCGCTGCTGGTGGGTTTGCTCACCTCGATCGGCGGCATGCTGTGCGTCATACCCGGCCTGATCGTGGCGTTTCTGGCACAGTTCGCCATCGCGTTCGTCGTCGACCGGGCGCTGTCGCCGATCGATGCGTTCAAGGCCAGCGTCGCCACCTGCCAGGCGAACATGGGCGGCGCGCTGCTGTCCTGGTTGACCCAGGTGGCGGTGCTGTTGGTCGGCTACATGCTGTTCGGTATCGGCCTGCTGGTGGCGTTTCCGCTGGCCGTGCTCATCCAGACCTACACGTACCGCCGGCTCTCCGGCGGCTGGCTGGCGCCCGTTTCGGGGTGACGCGTGCCCGCCGGGCCATTCAGCTGACCACTCCAGTCACTTGAATAACTTGAACCACTCTAACCTCACAACCAAACAGTTCAACCAATAACAACTCGATTAACTCCATTATCTAAAGCAACTGATACAACAAGCTATTCATTTGCCACTTCAGCATCATTAGTGTCAAAAAATAAACAATCACATCTTCTAACGCGTTAGGCTCTGCAACCTCACTTGATGACATCTATCACGGAGGTTGTTATATGCACCGCAATGCGGCGCTTCGGCGTGTCATGCCGTACGGAAAGCAGCACGTCTGCACAGCAGTATGCGCGACGGTGATCGGAGGCGCCGTCCTGATGTCGAGTCCAGCGCTGGCGGTAGCGCATGCGGATTACGTCAACTGGGATGCCGTCGCCGAATGCGAGTCAGGCGGCGACTGGGGCGCTGACACCGGCAATGGCTTCTATGGCGGCCTGCAGTTCAAGGAGTCGACGTGGAAGCAGTTCGGCGGCACGGGTTCGCCGGCCAAAGCGTCGCGGGCCGAACAAATAGCGGTGGCCAACCGGGTCTTGGCCGCACAGGGCGCCAAGGCATGGCCCAAATGCGGCCCAGGGCGGATACCGGCTAAGCCGATACCGGCACAGTTGCAAAATCCGCTGCGTGATCTGATCAAAACGTTATGGTCGTCACTCCCCCGCTAGCAAACTCAAACAGACAACTCCGTCCGGGCGACATCGCCGGGGCCGCTATTGCGGCAGCACGGCCTGGGTTTGGGTCACTCCGGCGACCAGCTTTCCGCGCTCATCGGTCAGGTCGGTCGGTGCGACGATGGTGGTCCGACCGACGTGCAGTGGAATGCTGGTGGCGGTGACCCGGCCGCCCCGCACCGACTGAAAGAAGTTCGTCTTCGACTCGATCGTCGCGGTGCCTGCACCGGTCGGCAGGTTGGCCACCGCGCACACCGCGCCGACAGTGTCGGCGAGTGCCATCAGTGCGCCCCCATGGAGGACGCCGCCGGTGGTGCAGCGGTCCGCCGCCCAATCCATGGTGGCGATCACCCGCTGCGGAGTCACGTCATCGAGGTTGATGCCGAAAACGGTCGCGAACGGAACGCTGTCCGTGATCAGTCGGACCAACCCGGCCGGGTCCATCACGCTATCCTCACCGACCCGGCGCCGGTCGTCCACCGGTCAGTCACCGTCGCCTCAGCGTGCTTGGGGCGCAGCGGCAGCGACATCCATACCGGACTCTTTGCGCTGCTGCGCGGTGATTGGCGCGGGCGCGTCGGTCAACGGGTCGACGCCGCCGCCGGTTTTCGGGAAAGCGATCACCTCACGGATCGAGTCCACCCCGGCCAGCAGGGCCACGATCCGGTCCCAGCCGAACGCCAGCCCGCCGTGCGGCGGGGCGCCGAAGGTGAATGCGTCGAGCAGGAAGCCGAACTTCTCCTGAGCCTGTGCTGCGTCGATGCCCATCACCCGGAACACTTGCTGCTGGGTGTCGCGGCGGTGGATACGGATGGAGCCACCACCGATCTCGTTGCCGTT
>CAZPZQ010000347.1:0-3454 GCA_964590745.1 uncultured Mycobacterium sp.
TACGACGCCGGCCAGCTCAAACTCGACGAGTTGATCACCCGCCGCTACACGCTCGAGCAGGTCAACGAGGGCTACCAGGATCTGCGCGACGGCAAGAACATTCGCGGCGTCATCACCTATTAGACACCTGGTAGACCCATTCGCTGAGTCAGGAGTTTCGCTATGACCGCAGTCGCCACCCCGCCCGGGGTTTCCATCCTGCCGCAGGTCCAGCAGTTCCTGGAACATTCCGGCCGGGCGCACCAACTGTTCATCGGCGGCCAATGGGTGGATGCGGTCGCCGGTGAGACCTTCGAGACGATCGACCCGGCAACCGGGCAGGCGTTGACCCGCGTCGCCTACGGCCGGGCGGCCGACGTGGACCGGGCCGTGGCGGCGGCGCGCACCGCCTTGGCGGGCGAATGGGCGTTGTGGACGCCGGCCCAGCGCCAGCGGCTGCTCTACCGGGCCGGCGAGGCCATCGCCGCGCGCGCCGAGGAGTTCGCCCAACTCGAGGCGCTCGACAACGGCAAGTCGGTCGCCGTGGCACAGGGTGTCGACGTCGCCGCGACCGCCGAAATCTTCTGGTACTACGCCGGCTGGGCGACCAAGATTGAAGGCAGCACCATCACGCCGTCGGTTCCGTTCGCGCCGGGCGCCAAATTTCAATCCTTCACCCTGCGGGAGCCGGTCGGCGTCGTCGGAGCCATCATCCCGTGGAATTTCCCGCTGCTGATGGCGGCGTTCAAGGTACCTATCGCGCTGGCGACCGGCAACACGCTGATACTCAAGCCGGCTGAGCAGACGCCGCTGACGGCACTGTTGCTCGCCGAGGTGCTGGCCGAGGTCGGCCTGCCGGACGGGGTGTTCAACGTGATCACCGGTTTCGGTGACGCCGGTGCCCGGTTGGCCGAGCACCACGACGTCGACAAGGTCGCCTTCACCGGCTCGACCGAGGTGGGCAAGCTGATCGTCGACGCCGCCAAGGGCAACCTCAAGAAGGTCAGCTTGGAGTTGGGCGGCAAGAGCCCGCAAGTGGTCTTCGCGGATGCCGATCTCGACACCGCGATCGCCGGCACCACTTCGGGTTTCATGTTCAACCACGGCCAGGCTTGCACCGCGGGCAGCCGGCTGCTGGTCGAGGACCGGATCTTCGATGAGTTCACCGCCGGCGTCGCCGCCGCGGCCAAGGCCAGCAAGATCGGGTCGGGTCTGGATCCGACGACCCAAGTGGGACCGCTGATCTCCGAAGAACAACTCGACCGGGTCACCGGCTACATCGACCAGGGCCTGCGCGACGGCGCCCGCGCGCTGACCGGCGGATCGCGCATCGCCCGGGACGGGTATTTCGTGGAACCCACCGTGCTCACCGACGTGCAGTCCTCGTTCAGCGTCTACCAGGAGGAGATCTTCGGCCCGGTCGCTGTTGCCACCCCGTTCAACGCCGAAAAAGGTGTGGCCGCCGCCGCCAACGACACCACGTACGGCTTGGCCGCCAGCGTGTGGACCCGCGACGTGTCCAAGGCGATCCGCACCGCGCAACAGATCAAAGCCGGAATGGTGTGGGTCAACTGCCACAACGTCGTCGACGCGGCGGTGCCGTTCGGCGGCTACAAACAGTCCGGCTGGGGACGCGAGCTCGGCACGGCCAGCATCGAGGAATACACCCAGCTCAAAACCGTCACCATCATGCTCTAACCAACCGGTCGCTCGAAGGATAAGCACATGAGCAACACCACCTGCGACGCGTTCGTCATCGGCGCCGGGTTCACCGGGCTGTACGCCCTGCACCGGCTCCGGGGCATGGGTCTCGACGTTGTCTCCGTGGAAGCCGGCGACGGCATCGGCGGCACCTGGTACTGGAACGGCTACCCCGGAGCGCGAGTGGACTGCCAGTCCTACATCTACCAGTACACGTTTTCCCAAGAGATTCTCGACGAATGGGAATGGAGTGAGCTGTTCCCGGCCCAACCCGAGGTCGAGCGCTACCTGAATTTCGTCGCCGACAAGCTGGACTTGCGCAAAGACATCCGGTTCAACACCACGGTGACGTCGGCGACATTCGACGAGGCCACCAATCGATGGTCCATCACGACGGCCAGCGGGGACACCTTCGATGCCCGGTTTTTCGTGCCGTGCGTCGGCTTGCTGTCGGCGCCCGTCGTACCGTTCGACGGAGCAGAACGGTTCCGCGGCTTGGTGTGCCATACCGCCCGTTGGCCCCGGGAGCCGGTCGATTTCGCGGGTAAGCGGGTGGGCGTGGTCGGCAACGGCGCCACCGGTATGCAGGTCATCGAGACGGTCGCACCGCAGGCCGAGCAGCTCAAAGTCTTCATGCGCACCCCGCAGTACGCCGTCGATTTGAAGAACCCGAAATTCACCGATGCCGACCGGGCCGCCTGGCGCAAGCGCTACCCCGAGATTTTCGCCAAAGCCGCACAATGCTTCGGCGGCATCCACTTCGACTTCGAGAACGGCTCGTTCTACGACTACACCCCCGAGCAGCGCCGGGAGATCCTCGAGGAGGTGTGGGCCGACGGTTCACTGAAGTACTGGCTCGGTACCTTCCCGGAGGTGCTGGACGACGAGAAGGCCAACGCCGAGATCGGCGACTTCGCCAAGGAGAAGATCCGGACCCACATCAAGGACCCGGAACTGGCCGACCGGCTGATGCCGACCTACATTTTCGGTACCCGGCGGCTGCCGCTGCAGACCGGCTACTTCGACGCCTTCAATCGGGACAACGTCGACATCGTGGACGTAGCCGAGGACCCGATCGACCGCATCACCGAAAAAGGATTGCAACTCAAAAGCGGCGCCGAACACGAGGCCGACATCTTGATCCTGGCGACCGGCTTTGACGGCGTGTCCGGGCCGCTGAGCCGCATCGACATTCGCGGGAGAGACAATCAATCGCTGGCCGCCGAGTGGCGCAAGGACATCCGCACCACCCTGGGCCTTCAGGTGCACGGCTTCCCCAACATGTTCACCCCGGGCGCCCCGCTGGCGCCGATCGGCGCGTTCTGCAACGTCCCGACGTGTTCGCAGCAGCAGGTCGACTGGATTGCCGACACCATCGGCTATCTGCGTGCGCATGACTTGCAGGTGATCGAACCGACCGCCGAAACCGAGCAGGCGTGGGTGGCCCACCACGACGAGATCGTGAACGCGACTCTGTTGCCGAGGACCCGCGGCTGGTACATGGGCGACAACATCGAAGGCAAACCGCGGCGGCTGCTGGCCTATCTGGGCGGCGTTCCGGAATACGCTGAGCGCTGTGCTGAGGTGAAGCAAAACGACTACCGGGGATTCGCTCTGGCGTGAAGCCCGCGCCGCGATAGCGGCTTTCAGCCGCTGGTGGCCCGAACAGACCCGGTTGCGATGATGGGGTGATGTCGTCGATCGCATCGTCGGCAGCATCGCCCGCACGGCCAGCACACCACCTGGTGCACCTCGACGTCGACCAGCCGGCCGC
>CAZPZQ010000348.1:0-3446 GCA_964590745.1 uncultured Mycobacterium sp.
TAGCTGACGAGCGTGCTGCGGGCGCACCGCCAGAGAGCCGGCGTGCGGGCCGCCGAAGCCCATCGGCACCCCGAAGCGCTGGGTGGTACCGAACGCGATATCGGCGTCGATGTCACCGGGTGGCGTGATCAACGTCAGCGCCAGCAAGTCCGCGCCGATCGCGACCAGCGCGCCGCGCTCGTGCGCCTGCTCCACCAGCGCAGCCCAGTCGGTGACCCGACCGCTGGCACCGGGCAGTTGGGCAATCACCCCGAAGAACTCGCCGTCCGGCAGGCCGTTGCGGAGGTCGGCGGTGACGATCTCAATACCCAGGGGTTCGGCGCGAGTAGTCAGCACCGCGGCGGTCTGGGCAAACAGATCGGCATCGACGGCGAGCCGGTCGCCGGTGTTGGGTCGGGCAACGCGGTGCATCAGCGTCATCGCTTCGGCGGCCGCGGTGCCCTCGTCGAGCATCGACGCGTTGGCGACGTCCAGCCCGGTCAGGTCGGCGACCATGGTCTGGAAATTCAGCAGCGCCTCCAACCGGCCCTGGCTGATCTCCGGCTGGTAGGGGGTGTAAGCGGTGTACCACGCCGGATTCTGCAGAATGTTGCGCAGCAGCACCGGCGGGGTGAATGTGTCGTAGTAGCCCTGGCCGATCATCGACACCGCCACGGTGTTGCTGTCGGCCAGCGCCCGCAGCTCGGCAAGTACTTCGGCTTCACTGGCGGCCGGCGGTAGCCGATCCAAGCCGGGCCCGGCGCCGCTGTCGGTCAGCGGCTCGAAGATGCTGTCCGGCACCGCCCGGCGGGCCAGGTCATCGAGCGAATCCACCCCGACGGCGGCGAGCATCGTGGCGATGGCGTCGTGGTCCGGGCCGATGTGTCGATCCTGGAAGTGGGCGAAGCACGATTCGGTGCGGTCGGACACGAGCAAACTCCTGACGTGGACGAGAGGGCAACCAAAGGTCGCTGCCGGCCCTCCCCCTCTGTCTTCACCCGTGCACCGGGCGCCTGAGAGTTTCGGCTTTCAGCGACTCAGCCGCACGGCCTTTCCCCGTCGGCGGGCGTGGACCGGTATCGGCCGCCACCGCTTTCCAGAGGCATCGTTACCTCGTGCGGTCCGTGAGCCTGAGAGGTTGACGGAGAGGTGTTGCTCCTTCGGCGCCCGCGGCTGGCTGCCGCGGAACTCTCCCGCTCGAGTGCGATGCGCCGCCAGTCTACCCAGCCGACTTTCCCGCCGCAGACCCGCATCGGGTTGGCTTTATTGAGTGTGCAGCCAGGGCGTCGACCGTGCGTTCAGGGCGCCGCCACGCCATGCGGCACCGCCGTGAACGCACAATCAAACCCATCAGCTCACGGCGCCGACCGGCGAACCGTTATCGGCCCGGGCCCTAGCCGGTCTTGCGGTCGCGGTATTTGCGCCGGCTGGCCAGCTCGTCTTCCGGCGTCGCGATTGATTCGCCGCCGTCGGCACGCTCACCCTGGAAGTCGGCGATAACGCCGGTCAGTTCACGCATCGCGCCGGACACCGCGATGCCGAACACGCCCTGGCCGCCCTGCAGCAGGTCGACCACCTCTTCGGCGGACGTGCATTCATAAACGGTGGTGCCGTCGGAGAACAGCGTGATGTTCGCCAGGTACTGAACACCGCGCTGGCGCAGATGATCAACCGCGACCCGGATGTTGTGCAAGGAGATGCCGGTGTCGAGCAGTCGCTTGACGATCTTGAGCACCAAGATGTCTTTGAACGAATACAGACGCTGGCTGCCGGAACCGGCTGCGCTGCGGATAGACGGCACCACCAGCGAAGTACGGGCCCAGTAATCCAGCTGCCGATAGGTGATGCCGGCGATCTGACAGGCGCTCGGGCCGCGGTAACCGATCAGTTCGTCGGGCACGGAATCGTCGGGAAACAGCCCAGCCTGCACCGGTTCGCCCGGTTCGACGCGGTCGATGCCGGCTGCCGCGACCTCAGCTTCACCGGGGCCGGACTGGCTGGCAAGGTCTAGCTGTTCTTGCCGCGGTTGCTCGCCCACGCTGCTTCCTCTCGCCGATCGCGCTCGTCGCCGCTTGCTGCGCAGCGGCCGCATTTGCTCTAGCCCGAGTTGGTGGAGAGCATACGCTTTTCAACGGCTTCTCATGCATCGTCATGCGACTGCACCCGCCAAGTCGTTGTTAAAGTATGGCCGTCCGAGTGCCGCGCAGCGGGTTTCCGCCACGCGTGTCGTGGCCATGAGCGCAGATGAGACGCATCCGTGACGTTGTCGGCACGGGTCGTCGCAGCGACCGGGTGACGCCTAGGTCGCCTTGAAATCGTCCGGCGACACGCTGTCCAGGAATTCCTTGAACTTCTCCACTTCCTCTTCGCGCACCCCTCCGTCGGTCTCCTCGTCGCTCTCGTCGGGGATCAGCAGGCCCGCCTCGGCCAATACCGATTCCTCCACGTAGATCGGCACCCCGACCCGCAGTGCGATGGCTACCGAGTCCGACGGTCGAGCCGACACCGTGATATCGCGATCGAAGATCAGGTCGGCGTAGAAGGTGCCCTCCTGCAGATCGACTATCCGGACCTCCTTGAGCGAATGCCCAAGCGCGCCAATAAGGTCGCGGATCAGGTCGTGGGTTAGCGGGCGTGCCGGCTCGACACCCTGCTGTTCCAGGGCGATCGCAGCCGCCTCGGCCTGGCCGATCCAGATCGGCAGGTACCGGTCGCCGTTCGTCTCGCGCAGCAACAACACCGGCTGGTTCTGCGGCTGCTCGACGCGAATACCGACTACGCGTACTTCACCCATCTGAGTTTGCCCTCCGCATGTGCCTGTGCCCCGGCCTGGCCTAGTACAAAACCCACCGTTCAAGAACCGTGACGTTGCACTTCGGCCGTCCTGTGAAGTCTAGTCCTCAGCGTTGCAGAACGTCGCGGACTGCCGACTTGACCAGTGCGGTGTGCAGCGCGATCGCCAAAGCTGCGACCTCGCGCGCCAAGTCATCGGCACGGTCGCGAGCACCGGTTTTGCCGACCTTGATCACCGGACCCGCGATCTGTGCGATCAGGTCGGACTGCCGATCGGCGGCCGAACGGAACGCTCGCAGATGTCGTGGTTCGACGCCGTGTTCAGCCAGCGCTTGCGCACACTGCAGGATGACCACCGCGTGCTCGTCGAACAGACCGCCCGGTCCGGTGGTGATAACCCCGGCCTTGAGCAGCGCCGTCAACAGGTCGTCAGCCACCCCGGAACGTTGCAGCACGTCCTCCCGGCTCAATCGGATTCGGCTCGGTGCCACCGCCGCAGCCGGTGCACCGATCGAGGACGGGCCGGCACCGAGGCCGTCGTCAGAAATCGAAACTAATCGCGGTATGGGATAAGGCGACTCAGCCAGCGGCAACTCACCGTCAGGGTGAGCCTCCAGCCTCGCCTTGATCACCTTCAGCGGCAGGTACTGATCCCGCTGGGCGGTCAGGATGAA
>CAZPZQ010000349.1:0-3419 GCA_964590745.1 uncultured Mycobacterium sp.
TTCTTCTCCTCGTCGGTCTGGAAGCCCAGATCCTCGGTGAGGATGTTGACAAAGATGTCCTTGGAGCCCTTGGCCTGCGCCTTGTCTCGGTCGTGGTGCACATCCTGGTAGTCGCGGGTGGCGATCGCCGTGGAGACGATGAAGGTCGGGTCGCCGTAGAGCGACAGGCTGGGCAGTGTGGTACCTACCTCGACGGTGGGTGCGCTCACGCGTCCGGCTCCCAGGCATAGAGTGTCCACGCCGGGCCGCCATCGCTGGCCGGAAAGTCGATATACGTTGCCCGAACCGCCATGCCGATCTGCACTTTCTCGGGGTCGGTGTTGCGGAGTTCGCCGAGCATCCGCACCCCCTCGTCGAGTTGGACCAGGGCGATGACGAACGGGCTGGTGCGGCCTGGCACTTTCGGTGCGTGGTGCACCACGAAGCTGAACACGGCGCCCTTGCCGCTGGCGACGACGTAGTCGATGGGCGCCGCTTTGTCCTGCCAGATCGCGGGTACCGGCGGGTGTTGCAGGCTGCCGTCGGGGCGGCGTTGGATGCGTAGCTCGTGTGCGTTGATCCCGTCCCAGAAGAACTTGGTGTCCCGTGACGAGGCCGGGCGCATCATTTGGTCGGCGTCGAGGTCGTCCGGCACCGGGGTCGTCCGGGTCTGCTGATCCTTGGGGATGAACTTGAGAATCCGCCAGTCCATTTCGGCGACGCCCTCGCCACCAACCTGCCAGCGAATCTTCTGGCTGATGAAGTAGCCTTCGCCCAGCGCGGTCTGCTTGGGCCCGATGACATCGGTCAACTCCGCGGTGACGCTGATCTGTTCACCCGGGCGCAGGTAGCGATGATAGGTCTGCTCACAGTTGGTGGCCACCACGCCGACATAGCCGGCGGCGTCGAACAACTCGATGATCTTGCCCAGCGGGTCGTCGTCAGTTCGACTCCCACTGAGCCCCATCATCGTCCACACCTGGATCATCGCCGGCGGAGCGACGATTCCGGGATGACCGGCCGCTTTTGCAGCCGATTCGTCGACATAGATCGGGTTGGTGTCGCCGATCGCATCGATCCAGTGGTGGATCATCGGCTGGTTCACCGGATCCCGGCCGAACCGCGGCCGACTCGGACCGGCGGACCTGATTTTCTCGACTTCGGCCTGCAGGTCTTGCGCAGTCATCTCGGTACCCGGGGGACTTTGAGCCCGGACGCCGCGATCATTTCCCGCATCACCTCGTTGACACCGCCGCCGAAGGTGATGACCAGATTGCGTTTGGTCTGACTGTCCAGCCATTGCAGTAGTTCGGCGGTGTCTGGCTCGGCGGGGTTTCCGTACTTGCCGACGATCTCTTCGGCCAGCCGACCGGCGCGTTGGACCCGTTCGGTGCCGAACACTTTGGTTGCGGCCGCATCGGCGACGTCGATTGTCTCGCCGGCCGCAGCCACCTGCCAGTTCAACAGTTCGTTGATCCGCCAGGTGGCGTAAATCTCTCCGAGGGCACGCTTGACGTCGTCGTGGTCGATCGGTGTCACCCCGTCGCCGCCGGGTTTGGCCGCCCAAGCGTGTACCCGATCGTAGATACCGGCGAACCGTCCGGCCGGGCCGAGCATTACTCGCTCGTTGTTCAGTTGGGTGGTGATCAGCCGCCAGCCCTCGTTTTCCTTGCCGACCAGCATGTCCACCGGCACCCGCACATCGTTGTAGTAGGTGGCGTTGGTGTGATGGGCGCCGTCGGACAGGATCATCGGTGTCCACGAGTAACCGGGATCGCGGGTGTCGACGATCAGAATCGAAATGCCTTTGTGCTTTGGCGCATCCGGATCGGTGCGGCACGCCAGCCAGATGTACTCGGCATCATGCGCACCCGTGGTGAAGACCTTCTGACCGTTGACGATGTATTCGTCGCCGTGCCGCACCGCGGTGGTGCGCAGCGACGCCAGGTCGGTCCCGGCTTCCGGTTCGGTGTAGCCGATCGCGAAGTGCACCTCCCCGGCGAGGATGGCCGGCAGGAACTTCTTTTTCTGCGCTTCAGTTCCGTACGCCTGCAGCGTGGGTCCCACGGTCTGCAGGGTGACCGCCGGCAGCGGCACGTCGGCGCGGTGTGCCTCGTTGACGAAGATCTGTTGTTCGATCGGGCCGAAGCCCAGACCGCCGAATTCCTTGGGCCAGCCCACCCCCAGCTTGCCGTCCCGGCCCATCCGCCGGATCACCGCCCGGTACGCCTTGCCGTGTCGGTCGGTCTCCATCTCCTTGGCTTCCTGCGGCGAGATGAGGTTGGCAAAGTATTGCCGCACATCGGCTTGCAGTTGGCGCTGCTCGGGTGTCAGGTCGATGTACATTGCGCTCCCACCAGATCCAGACGATGCGAGGGCCCGCCTAGCAGCCTGCTCAGATCTTTCATCGAGGAGTAGTAGCGGTCCATCGGGTAGCCGATGTCCATTCCCATCCCGCCGTGCAGGTGATGGCAGACCTGCATCATCGGCGGCGCCTGTGACGCTATCCAGTAACCGAGCACGGCCAGGTCGTCGCTTGCATCGCGGCCTTCGACCAGCCGCCAAACCACCGACGTCGCAACCAGAGTCATGGTTCGCGACGCGATGTACACCTCAGACAGCTGCGCGGCCACGGTCTGGAACGTCGACAGCGGTCTGCCGAATTGGTGTCTACTGCCGACATAGTCCGCCGTCAGTCCCAATGCGCCGGCGACCAGGCCGGCGGCGTAGGAACCCATCATTGCCAACGCGAGTTGGTTGACCCGAGCCGGGTTCGCGCCGTGCAGGATGTCCGTGTGGGTGACCGGGACGTCGGTGAACGTGACCGCATATTCGTCGGATCCGTTAGACGTCGGTGTTTTGGTCAGCCGCACACCGTCGGCGTGCGGTGAAACCATGACGATTCCGTTGTCGGTGCTGACCAAAAGCCATTCCGCTTGTTCGGCATAGGGAACTCCGATCTTGGTGCCGGACAGCCGGTTCCCCGCAAAGGTCGTCGTCGGCCGGTCCGGCAACGCAGTGCCGGGCTCGTTGAGTGCGGCGGTCAGCACCGCTCCGTTTGCCACTGCTGCCAGGTAATGGTCCTGCTGTGCGTCGGAGCCCAGGTCCAACACCGGTACCACCGTCAGGCCCAGCGTGGCGAGGGCCGGAGCGATGGTCGCGTGCCGGCCGACCTCGGTTAGCACGGTCGCCACCTCGGCCAGGCCGACCCCGTCACCGCCAAGCCGTTCCGGTACCGGGAGGGCTGTCACGCCGCCGGTGACCAGGGCCTCCCAACTGTTGTCGCGGTCCAGTACCGACGTCACCACGTCGGCGACCGCCTGCTGCGCCGGCTCCGAACTGAAGTCCACCCGTATCCTCCTTGGCGGTCAACTCGCGGCAGCACTGCCGGTGTAGTCGACCTGCCAGTGTTTGATGCCGTTGAGCCATCCCGACCGCAG
>CAZPZQ010000350.1:0-3408 GCA_964590745.1 uncultured Mycobacterium sp.
GATTGGTGTAGCTGCGGACGTCGCTGTAGCGCTGGATGCCGTCGGCGTCGCGCAACAGGTGCCGCACGGTCGCCGACGTCTCCAACGGCACCTTTTGGCTCAGCGTGCCCCGGTCCGGGTTGGCGTCCACTGCCACCACCCGATCGCCTCGGATGGATGCGAAGGTGGCACCCAGCGTGGCGGTGATGGTGGTCTTGCCCACACCGCCCTTCAGCGACAGCACCGCTATCCGGTAACAGCCCTGCAGCGGCCGGTTGGCCTGTAGCACCAGGTCGTGGTAGCGGATGGTGCGCGGACTCTCCCCGACGTTGATCAGATGGCCGGACAGCACATACAGCAGCCGCCGCCAACCCCCCGACGGCGGTGGTTTGACCTGCCGCAGCAGCGAACTGGTGGACAGATCGGAGAACGGCGCGATGGGGTCCGCCGGACGTTGCGGCGATTCGGCCCGACTTCCGCCGCCGGAACCGCCGAAGTAGACCGGCGGCGGGTTGTCCATCGGCTGCGGAACCCACGCCGATGGCGCCGCCGACCAGGCTTGCGGCTGCTCTGGCACGGGGACCGGGGGCGCCGGCCAGTTGTCGAACGGTTCGTGGAACCGGCGCTCGGTGCGGAAGCCGGCGAACGACTGGTTCTCCGGTGGCGGAGTCGGCGAATTGCCGAAAGCCGGCGTCTGCCCGCTGTCGCGACGGTCTCCCGCAGGGCCACCGACCTGCTGATGGGACGGGAATCGGGTGGTCGGATGGTCCGTCACATCATCTCCCCGTACGGCGCCGTCCCCCGCTGGAGGTTGGTCAGACACTGGCACGTCCCCCCGTCGCGATTCTCGGGCTTGGTTAGTCAGTTGGTTAGTCAGTAGGTCAGTCAGGTACTCGTCAACGGTAGCGCAGCGCGTGTAGACACCGCCGATTGCGCGGGTCAGCCCACCCCGGCGTAAGAGTGCAGGCCCACCGTCACCAGGTTGACGAAAAACAGGTTGAACACCATGGCGACAAAGCCCGCGACGTTGATCCACGCCGCCTTGCGGTCTCGCCACCCGGCCGTCGACCTGGCATGCAGGTAGGCGGCATAGACCACCCAAGCGACAAACGACACCGTCTCCTTGGGGTCCCAACCCCAGTACCGACCCCAGGCTCCTTCGGCCCAGATGGCGCCGAAGATCACCCCGAAGCCGAACACCGGAAAAGCAAAGATCGTGGTGCGGTAGGCGATGCGGTCCAGGCTGGCTGCGTCGGGTAACCGCTGCACCATGCGCGCCGCCCAACTCTGCGCCTCGGCGGCGCTCAGCCCCGACGTTTTCAGCAGGAACAAAATGCTGGCCACGCCGGCGACCACGAACACGCCCGAACCGATGCTCACCATCGACACGTGGATGGGCAACCAGTAGGACTGCAGTGCCGGCATCACCGGGGCCGCGGTGGCGTACAGCCAACGGCCGGAAACCGTCAACAGGATCAGCACCGGCACCAGTACGAACACCCACAAGCTGCGGTGCTGTGGCCGGCGCAGCGCGACAGCGGCGGCGACCAGACCGGAAAAGCAGGTCAAGTTGATGAATTCGTACATGTTGCCCCAGGGCGGCCGTAGCGTGGCCGCTCCGCGCAATACGATGCAGGCCAGCAGCACGGCGATGGCGAGGTAGACCAGGGCCAGCCCGGCTCGACCCAGCCGCTGATCCAACGGGCGGCCCGATGGGGCCAGCACGACGCCCGGGGTGGTGCGGTCGACGGAAGCCGATCCGGCGGCCACCAGCTCGTCGCCGGCCGGTGCGCGGCTGCGGGTGTAGGCGAGTTCCACGGACAGCAGCAGCAACGCGATGACCAGGACCACCAGCGTGGAAGTGAACGCCCAGTCGGAGTAGCCGGCCAGCGCGCTGTCGATATGCGGGGTGTTCATCTGTGCCTTCAGACCTCCTTGCCGGCCGTCACCGGCTCACGCGCGGTGGTCGGACACCCGGCGAGCAACCGCGTGGTCAGCCGATCGAACTCGTCGCCCCAACCGGAGTTGTCGGTGCGGGCCAGGCCGCCCAACTCGACGTTGACCGTACCGGGTGGCCCGGCAGCACCCGCCGAGGAGATCCGGATCCACACCCGGCGCCGGCGCACCAGCAACGACAGCACCAACCCCGCCATCATGGTCAGCACCGACACCAGCACCCAGGCCTGGCCCGGGTCGTGCGATACCTGAATATTGACGAACGGAACGGCGCCGTCGAACCGCACCGCGGTGCCGTCGTCGAGACGCACCTGCTGGCCGGCCCGCAGATTCGCCCGCTGCACCTTGGTGAGTCGGCCCTGCTCGATCAGCCTTGAATCCAGGGTGAACAGCGGCTGCGGACGGCCGGTGTCCAGCCCGGTGTCACCGCGGAAGACGTCGATCGCGACGGCGGGATCGTTCAGCGCCGGGAACGCCGACGACAGCAGATTGCTGTCCAGCTGGGCGGTCGGCGCGAACAGGCCTTGGATCGCGATCTGGTGTTTGCGACGGTCGGCCGGGTCCGGATACATCCCGGCCGGCGGATCGATGCGCAGTGCGCCGGACGACAGCAGCGTCAGCGGATTGTCCGGTCGCCACTGCACCGTCGACGTGCGGACCTGCCCGTCTGGGAAGGTCACGGTGAAGGTGGGCGCGTAGCCATGGCCCTGCAGATAGACCCGGTCGCCGCCGACCCGCAGCGGATGGTTGACGGTCAGCCGGTAGGGCCGCCAGTGTCCTGGATCCTGGGTGAGATCGGCACCGGTCTGGTAGTCGATGTTGGCGGTGTAGGAGGTGGCCAGCCCGGACGCCAGATAGGTCGCGGCGAAATCGTTGACCCGGATGCACATCGGGTGCAAAGAGGTGCCGTCGACGGTGTTGCCGGCCCGAAACGAGTCGAACGCGGCCGGCGACGCCGAGCAGAACCCGGGTCCGCCGTCGGCGATGACGATGACGTTGCCCTCGTAGCCGAACATCTTGCCGACCGCCACCGCCGCCAGCAGTCCGAGCATCGCGAAATGAAAGACCAGATTGCCCAATTCGCGCAGGTAACCCTTTTCGGCGGACACCTCCACGGCGCCGTTACCGACCCGGCTCACCCGCCGCCAGCCACGCAACTGCGCGGCCATCGCCGCCGCCAGCGTCTCCGGCTCGCCGACCACCCGGCGGGTGGCGTGTTTGGGCAGCCGGGCCAGGTTTCGCGGCGCCGCGACCGGGCTGGCGCGCAAGCTGCGCAGCAACTCGACGGTCCGCGGCGTCAGGCAGCCGACCAGTGACACGAACAACAGCACGTAGATGGCGGTGAACCAGAAACTGGCGAACACGTCGAATGCCTGCACTCGATCCAGCCACCGGCCGAGCACCGGGTGCAGCGCCAGATACTGGTCCACCTTGTCGGCGTTGAGGCTGCGCTGCGGCAACAGCGCGCCGGGG
>CAZPZQ010000351.1:0-3399 GCA_964590745.1 uncultured Mycobacterium sp.
TTGTTGAACAACAGGATGGTCATGTTGACGTTGCGACGCAGGGGGTGGATGAGATGGTTGCCACCGATCGAGAGCGCATCGCCATCGCCGGTGACGACCCACACTGACAGGTCCTGGCGGGCCAGCGCCAACCCGGTCGCGAATGTCGGGCCGCGCCCGTGGATCGCATGGACGCCGTAGGTGTTCATGTAGTAAGGGAATCGAGCTGAGCAGCCGATACCGCTGACGAACACGATGTTCTCTCGCCGCAGACCCACTTCGGGCAGGAAGTTGCGGATGGTGTTGAGGATCGCGTAGTCGCCACAACCGGGGCACCAGCGCACCTCCTGATCGGAGGCGTAATCCTTGGCCTTCTGTGGCCCATCGGCGGTGGGCACCCCGCTGACGGCGGCGAGGTCCGGTTTGGGGTCGACCTTCGATTCGACCGGGTGCGTGGTCAGGTCGGTCATGCGTCAGCTCCTGTTTCCTGCAAGCGGGCGGTTCCCCCACCGACAGTGGCCACCGCGGATCTGGCGAGCATCGCCTTGTCGCGCTCGATTTCGGCAAGCGTCCCGCTCAGTGCGGCACGGATAACCCGTCCCACCTCGTCGGTGAGGAACGCAACACCCTTGACCTTGGTCACCGGTTGCACGTCGACCAGATACTTGCCGCGCAGCAGCAGGGACAACTGGCCCAGGTTCATTTCCGGCGTCACCACCTTCGGGTAGCTGTGCAGTACTTCGCCCAGGTTGGCCGGGAACGGGTTGAGGTGGCGCAGGTGGGCGTGCGCCACCTTGGTGCCCTTACGGCGAGCCTGCCGGCACGCTTCCCGGATCGGCCCGTAGGTGCTGCCCCACCCGATGAGCAACAGTTCGGCATCGCCGGTCGGATCGTCGACGTGCAGGTCCGGAACCGGGATGCCGTCGATCTTGGCCTGCCGCAACCGCACCATCAGGTCGTGGTTGACCGGCTCGTAGGAGATGTCGCCCGAGCCGTTGGTCTTCTCCAGGCCGCCGATGCGGTGTTCCAGGCCCGGGGTGCCGGGAATGGCGAACTGGCGCGCCAGGGTCTCCGGGTCGCGTGCGTAGGGTTCGAATTCTGCACCCTCCGCAGCGTGCTGAGTGATATCGCGGTCGATGGGCGCCAACGAGGTGAGGTCGGGGATCAGCCATGGCTCGGATCCGTTGGCGATCGCCCCATCGGAGAGCACCACCACCGGCGTGCGATAGGTCAACGCGATGCGGGCGGCCTCGATCGCAATGGTGAAGCAGTCCGACGGCGTGCACGGAGCCAGCACCGCCACCGGGCATTCACCGTTGCGCCCGTACATCGCCTGCAGCAGGTCGGCCTGCTCGGTCTTGGTCGGCAGGCCGGTGGACGGGCCACCGCGCTGAACGTCGATGACAACCAAGGGCAGTTCGGTCATGACGGCGAGCCCCAGCGTTTCGGACTTCAGCGACATTCCGGGCCCCGAGGTGCTGGTGACCCCGAGCGCACCGCCGTATGAGGCGCCCAAGGCTGCGCCGATACCGGCGATCTCGTCTTCGGCCTGGAACGTGATCACGTTGAAATTCTTGTGTTTGGACAGCTCATGGAGGATGTCCGAGGCCGGAGTGATCGGATAACTTCCCAGCACAACCTGGGTGTCGGCGAGATGGCCTGCGACGATGATCCCGTAGGCCAGGGCCGTGTTGCCAGAGATCTGGCGGTACTCACCGGGTGGCAGCACCGCCGGGGACACTTCGTAGGTGGTGCCGAACGCCTCGGTGGTTTCGCCGTAGTTCCAGCCGGCCTTTAACGCCAACACGTTGGCTTCGGCGACACCGGGTTTGCCGGCGAACTTCTCCCGGATGAATTTCTCGCTGGCCTCGATCGGCCGCCCGTACATCCAAGACAGCAGACCCAGGGCGAACATGTTCTTGGCGCGCTGACCGTCTTTCTTCGGTGTACCGATGGCCTCGACTGCCCCGAGCGTCAGCGAGGTCATCGCCACCGACTGCACCACGTAGTCAGAAAGCTCACCGTTCTCCAGCGGGTTGGCTTCGTAGCCGACCTTGGCCAGGTTGCGTTTGGTGAACTCGTCGGAATTGACGACCAGCAATCCGCCGCGCGGCAAGTCTTCGATGTTGGCTTTCAGCGCAGCGGGATTCATCGCCACCAGCACGTCGGGCCGATCGCCTGCGGTGAGGATGTCGAAGTCGGCGATCTGGATCTGAAACGACGACACCCCGGGCAGGGTGCCTTGCGGTGCCCGGATCTCCGCCGGGAAGCTCGGCTGAGTGGCTAGGTCGTTGCCGAACAGTGCCGCCTCGGAGGTGAAACGGTCGCCGGTCAGTTGCATGCCGTCGCCGGAATCTCCGGCGAACCGGATCACGACTTTCTCGAGTTTGTGCCGCTGGGGCTTAGTTGTTGACCTGGCTCCGTCACCGTTCGGACCCACGTCCCCGCCTTCCGTTGCTGTTCGACGCTGCTTTTCTGCGGGCCCCTAGCACCGCGATTTCCTGCGCACATCGCCGGAGACGACCCGGCTCAAGTTTTTTCTGTCACTGGCGGTACCGATTATGGCACTGTTCTTAGGATACGTCGCCGCCGTGGGCCGACGGTTCACCGCAGAACGGACATTGAAGTTCGAGGTCAGCCTCGTGATTTGGGTAATTCCAAGCGAAATTGTGGTGTTCATCACTTTCGCGGCTGGTCCAACTCTAAGAGAGTCGACTCTCGGCGAACAACGTGTGTGCGCACCTCGACGGCGCCGGAACCCACGCTGGCCGGCTCGCCGGGGACGGGCGCCCGCATGATAGACGATGCGGGGCTATGCGCTCTTGTCGCGCCGCTCGGTGCGTGACGGCTTGCGCGGCACAATCGTCGGCAACACATTGTCTTGCACCGTCTCTTTGGTCACCACGACCTTGGCGACGTCATTGCGGCTGGGAATGTCATACATCACCGGAAGCAGCACTTCTTCCATGATCGCGCGCAGGCCTCGCGCGCCGGTGCCGCGATGGATCGCCTGCTCGGCGATCGCCTCCAGTGCGTCTTGGCTGAATTCCAGTTCCACGGCGTCCATTTCGAACAAGCGAGTGTACTGCTTGACCAACGCATTCTTCGGTTTGGCCAGAATCTTGACCAGCGAGTCCATGTCCAGGTTGGTCACCGATGCCACCACCGGCAGTCGACCGATGAACTCCGGGATGAGCCCGAACTTGATCAAGTCCTCGGGCATCACCTCGGCGAAGTGGTCGCTGGTGTCGATCTCGGCCTTGGAGCGCACTTCGGCACCGAAGCCCAGGCCCCGCTTGCCGACCCGATCGGAGACGATTTTTTCCAGTCCGGCGAATGCACCCGCCACGATGAACAGCACGTTGGTGGTGTCGATTTGGATGAACTCCTGTTGGGGGTGCTTGCGACCACCCTGCGGGG
>CAZPZQ010000352.1:0-3385 GCA_964590745.1 uncultured Mycobacterium sp.
CGGTCGGCGACCTTGATCACCAGCACCCGCGGGTCACGGGCCATCGCGATGACCATCTTGCGGATGGTCTCCGCCTCGGCGGCGTTGCCGAGCACCACTCGATCCAGCTTGGTCACCCCGTCGACCAGGTGGGCCACTTCGTCGCCGAACTCGCCGCCCAACTGCTCGAGCGTGTAGCCGGTGTCCTCGACGGTGTCGTGTAACAGCGCCGCCACCACCGTGGTGGTGTCCATACCCAGCTCGGCCAGGATGGTGGCCACCGCCAGCGGGTGAGTGATGTAGGGATCTCCGGAGTGGCGCAACTGGTCGGCGTGCCGTTCTTCGGCGACGTCATAGGCCCGCTGCAGCACCGGCAGATCGGCTTTGGGGTAGATCTTGCGGTGGACCGCCACCAGCGGTTCCAGCACCGGGTTCAGCGCGCCGCGCTGCGAGGTCATCCGACGGGCGATCCGGGCCCGGACCCGCCGCGACGCACTGCCGGGGATCTTCAGGACATCGGTGCGGTCAGCGGAGGCTTCGGCACGCTGTTCGGGTGCCAGCACGTCGGACACCGCCAGCGGCTGGGTGGCCTGCAGGGCAGCGTCAGCGCTGCGCTGGTCGGTCCCCGGGTCCTGGGCCACTGCGCTCACCTCCGAACTCACCTCTGACCACGAGGATATCGCTCAAGTCGGGTTTGCCCGCTCAGCACCGCGAGGCTAAGCCCGGTGCAGGCTGTGCACCGGCAGCGGTGCCAGCGCGTCGCGCCCCCCGAGCGCAACCAGTTCCAGCACCACGGCCACCGCGGTCACCGTCGACCCGGCGTGCTGCAGCAGCCGATGCGCGGCGGCCAGCGTCCCGCCGGTGGCCAGCACGTCGTCGACGAGGACCACCCGCCGCCCGGACAGTTCGACGCCGTCGGCCGGAATCTCCAACGCGGCAGTGCCGTATTCCAGTTGGTAGATCTCGGAGCGCACCGGCGGCGGCAACTTGCCGCCCTTGCGGACAGCCAGCATGCCCACGCCCAGCCGGTCGGCGACAGCCCCGGCCAGCAGAAACCCGCGGGCGTCCATGCCGGCCACCAGGTCTGCGTCCGCGGCGAGCTCGGCTATCGCGCCGGTCACCGCGGCCAGCCCGGCCGCGTCGGCGAACACCGGGGTGACGTCTTTGAACTCAATGCCGGGCGCCGGGAAGTCAGCAACCGCTCGGGTCAGCGACGCGATGCGTTCGGCGGCGATGTCCGCGTCGGTCCGGCCGGTGCTCACTGGTGCAGCGTCCAGCGGTCCATGTTCCAGCCCGCGCCCCAGCGGGTCGGGTTGGTGCCCACGCCGTAGGTTTTCTTCGAGGTCAGCAGGGTGCGGTGCTGGCGATACAGCGGCAGGGTGGGCAGGTCGGCCCAGAGCACCGGGGTGCCTTCGCTGAGCAGTCGCGCCACCTCTGCCGGGTCGACTGTGACGGCCAGTGCGCCGATAATGCCGTCGACCTGATCGTTGTGGTAGCCGGACAGGTTGTTGCCGTTGCCGCTGTGCAGGTCGTAGGCGTCCATCGCCGACGATCCGGTCGATCCGCTGCCGGCGGCGCCACCGGTGCTGGCCACCAGCACGTCGATCTGGCCGTCACGCAATGCCTGCGGCCCGGTCTCTGCAGTCGTCACCTCGGTGACGGTGATGCCGGCCGGAGCGCACGATTTGGCGATCGCCCCGACCACCGCGGCCAGTCGAGCGTTGGGCCCGCGGTAGCCGATCCGCACCGCCAACGGGCTGCCGCCGAGCGCGTCGCGGGCGGCGTCGGGATCCGCGCGGGCAAACTGACCGGCCTCGGGGGCATTCTCGGCCTGGTTGAAGGCGTCGTCACCGGCAGTGTTCAGCCGCGAATCGGCCACCGGCACCCCGGCGTCCTGCGCTATCGCGTCGCGCGGAGTGCACAGCGCCACTGCTCGGCGGCCCGGAACCTCAGAAAGCGGGCCGTCGGGAGCGAAGATCAGCTGTTCGATGCCGCCCGACGGGGAGTCGGTGCTCTGGTAGTCGTCCGGGATGTTCAGCGACCCGGCCGACCCGGCCGCCACGTCCACCACGTCGACGGCGCGTTTGTTGAGCCGATCGGCGAGATCGGCGGTCGCTGAGAAAACCGTCACCCGCTTGGTCACCGCCGGTGTTCCCCACCAGCGGTCGTTGGCCACCAACACCACCGCCCCGTCGTCGAGCACCGACTCGATTTTGTACGGACCCGACGACGGAAACCGTCTGCTGACCGTCTCGGGGTCCAGCCCGCTGGTGAGTTGCCAGGTGGTGTTCCATGCCGGGGCGATCCGCTCCACCACCGGCGGATTGTCGCCCAGCAGGGCCTCGGTGACCTCGCCGAGGTTCAAGCCCAGCTCCGCGGCGATAACGTGCGACGGCAGTATGGCGGTTGCGGTGAACAACTGCTGATAGTCGACGACGCTGCGGCCCTCGGCGAAGGACACCCGAGCTTTCTTTTGCCCGGTCTGGCAGTCGATAGCGGCGATGTCGGCGTAACCGGCCCGACTGGCCGCGTCGAACCCGGGGAACCGCCCGGACTGAGCCGCCCAGGCCAGCACCATGTCGTCGCAGGTGATCGGCTGCTCATCGGACCAGACGGCTTGGTCGGCGATCTGGTAGTCCAATACCAGGGGCGCGCGGCCGACCACCGAGATGGTTCCGAAATCGCGGTCGGTGATCACCTGACCGTCCGGTCCGTGGTAGCCGAACCCGGTCAAGGTGCGGGCGAACGCCTGAGCGCCCGCCGACGCCGCCCCGTTGACCGTCGTGGTGTTGTAGCTGGTCACAGCTCCGTCGACGGCGTAGTCGATCTGGTCGACGACCGCTCGTGAGCAGCCCGACAGGCTCGCCACGCCGGCGGTGGCGACGATCATGGCCGAGATAGCCGCAGCGCGCCGATAGCGGGACGCCATGGTAGCTACCGCCCAGCGCTTGACTTGCCGGTCGGACGCTGGGCGCGGCGGCTGCTGGGCCGGACCGGGCGAGCCCCGGGCGCCGGCTTGTTCGGCGCCGCGTGTTTTCCGGCCGCGCGACCGGCCGGCACGGCATTGTCGGTGCTTACCTCGGCAGTTTCGCCGGTGGTGTCTTCGTCGGCGTCGGCCGTCTTCGCGCCCGGCTTGGGATTACGCCGCCGCAGCACCCGGCGGGTGTGGGCGCGCACCAACTCGGTGCGCTCCCGCATGCTGACCAGCATCGGGGTGGCGAAGAAGATCGACGAGTAGGTGCCCACGATGATCCCGACCAACTGCACTAGCGCCAGGTCTTTCAGGGTGCCCACCCCGAGCATCCACACCGCCACCACCATCAGCGCCACCACCGGCAGCACCGAGATCAAGCTGGTGTTGATCGAGCGCATGAACGTCTGGTTGACCGCCAGGTTGGCCTGTTCG
>CAZPZQ010000353.1:0-220 GCA_964590745.1 uncultured Mycobacterium sp.
TGTGCACCTCGCCGACCAGCCAGCCCCGCGCCGGCACGCCGTGTTGGCCGAAGGACAATTCGCACGTCGCCGACACCTTCAGACCCATCTTGTGCTCGACATTGGTGACGAACACCCCGTTGCGCTCACCCGGCTCCCCGGGGGAGACGTCGACCAGGAACGTCGGCACGAACAACAGAGACCGCCCCAAGGGGCACGGAATGGCGCCCTCCGCTCTGTC
>CAZPZQ010000353.1:230-3338 GCA_964590745.1 uncultured Mycobacterium sp.
GCCGGTCGGGCCAGCACCATGTGGACGTTTTTTTCAAACAGGTCGTCGTAGTCGCCCGAGGTGATGAACCGCTTCACCCCGTCGATGTGCCAGGAGCCGTCGTCTTGTTTGACGGCTTTGGTGCGGGCCGAACCGACGTCGGAACCGGCATCCGGTTCGGTGAGCACCATGGTGGCGCCCCAGCCCCGCTCGGCAGCGATGATGGCCCACTTCTGCTGTTCCTCGGTGCCGAGGTTGTAGAAGATATTGGCGAAACCCGCACCGCCGGCGTACATCCACACCGCCGGGTTCGCGCCGAGAACGTGTTCATGCAAGGCCCACATCAGTGCCTTGGGCATCGGCATGCCGCCGAGCGCTTCGGCGATGCCGACCTTGTCCCAACCGCCCTCCAGGGTGGTGCGCACGGACTCCTTGAACGACTCGGGCAGGGCCACCGAGTGTGTTTCGGGGTCGAAGACCGGCGGGTTGCGGTCGCCGTCGACGAACGAGTCGGCGATCGGCCCCTCGGCCAATCGACTCATTTCAGTCAGCATCTCGCGGACGGTGTCGGTGTCGAGATCGTGATAGTCGCCCGCACCGAACACCTGGTCAACGCCGAAGACTTCGAACAGGTTGAATACCTGGTCTCGGACGTTGCTCTTATAGTGGCCCACGTCGCTCCTCCTCAATGGGTCCTCAATGGGATAGCCACCCGTGGTTGGGTACTCCAAGGAAGTTACCCACCAGTAACCTACCCGAAATATACCGGATGGAAACGCCAAGACAAGGCAAGTGTGAGCTACCTACCATTGCGTGCGGAACCAACGGTTGATCTCACCCCCGGTCAGACGTGGCTCACCTGCCCCGACGACGGTAGCAGGTAGGGTCAGGCTGACCAGATCCTGTCGAGGCGAATGACTCCCGATGAACGGCACGAGCAAACTGACACCCTCCTCTCTGCGCGAGGCGTTCGGTCACTTTCCGTCCGGGGTGGTCGCTGTCGCGGCCGAGGTGGGCGGCGCTCGGGTGGGGCTGGCGGCCAGCACCTTCGTGCCGGTTTCGCTGGATCCGCCGCTGGTGTCGTTTTGTGTCCAGAACACCTCGGCGACCTGGCCGAAACTCAAAGGCGTGCCGGTCCTGGGCATCAGCGTGCTCGGTGAGGCGCACGACGCGGCCGCTCGCATGCTGGCTGCCAAGACCGGGGACCGGTTCGCCGGACTGGAAACCGTGTCGAACGGGGGTGGCGCGGTATTCATCAAGGGCACCAGCGTGTGGCTGGAAAGCGCGATCGAGCAACTGGTCCCGGCTGGTGACCACACCATCGTGCTGCTGCGGGTCAATGACATCACAGTGGACCCTCAGGTCGCCCCGATCGTGTTTCACCGCAGCATGTTCCGGCGTCTCGGCGGCTGAGGCCAGCCTCGGCAGTCGAACGTTCCTGCGTTGACGCAGGTGGGCGCCCGTGGTAACGCATGGTGCTGGCTCGAATCGTCGTAGACCGTCGTTATACCAATACGTCGGTATGCTCGGTTTGTTGCCTTTCAGGGAGAAGGTGTGCAGATGTCGGTGCTGGTTTCATTTTCCGTCACGCCGTTGGGTGTGGGTGAAGGACTCAGTGAGATCATCGCCGAAGCGGTGCGGGTAGTTCGGCAGTCCGGCCTGGCCAACACGACTGGCCCGATGTCTACCGTGGTTGAGGGCGAGACGTGGGATGAGGTGATGACTGTCGTGCAGCGTGCGATAGACGCGGTGGCACAGCGCGCCCCCAGGGTCACCGCGCTCATCGACGTTGACTTGCGACCCGGCGCCGAAAGCGAGCTGACCCGAAAAGTTGCCGCGATCGAGCAGCATCTCTCGCAGGCGGCCGCCGACGCTTGATCCGGACGGCTCACTGACAACTCGCCCATGGACGCGGGAGTCGGTTGTCCGCCGTGTGGGAGCGAATTCGCGGGCACGCTCATGCGCAGAGCACAAGTAGGCTTGCGGTCACAACCGGTGCCCCCACGGGAGCGGAGCAGACGATGGGCATGACCGTAACTGCAGCGGCGCGCGCAGCCGGAGTAAGTAGTAAGGCCGTGCGGTTGTGGGAAGCTAAAGGCTTGCTGCCGCCGGCGGCGCGTACTGCCGCCGGCTATCGGGTGTTCACCGACGGAGATGTCGCTGTCTTGCGGTGCATCCGCCGGGCAAAGATGCTGAACCTTTCGCTTGCGGAGATCAACGACCTGTTGAAGTTCGCAGGTAATGCAACGCCACCGTGCGCGCAGCTCACCGAGTTGCTCGGTGCGCGCATCGCCGAGGTCGACCAAACCGTAGTTGAGCTGCATGCCCTGCGGAAACGACTAACCGATGCGTTGCGGACCGCGCAGCAATGCCCGCCCGACGGCATCGGAGTGTGCGAGATAATCGAAAGCGCTACCGACACGCCGGATTGACGGTGTACGCGCGACATCATCGCCGCCGTGGTTTACGCCATCACCGCGAGCGTGCGTTTGGATCGTCTGCGTTCAGGCAGCCACCGATTGGCATCGCTGTGCACAGTGGTGGCATACCGGGACGCATTCGCGGCCGTGCTGTCCGCCGTGCTGTCGAATCCTGGCCGTGCACATCTCACACAGTTCAGCGCAGCGCCGGCACAGCTGTGGAGCCCAATCTGGGTTACCCGACGCGAGCTTCACGCAGGCTGAGCAGATCGGCGTGCAGTCAAGACACATTTGACCAGAATCAGATTGGCCAGCCTCGGCACAACAGCCGTAGACGCAGGATTCGCACGTCTCCTGACATTCGGCGCACACATGCTCGACGCCGAGCTGGTTCTCCATCACGATGGCCATGGCTGGACCTTCTTTCTCGCTCATCGCCTCGCGGACCGCACTGACGTTTTTCCACGATGACTTCAACGTACGGCTTGCCCCAGGGGCAAGGTCAAGCCGCCGGAGTTCGAAAATGACCAGTCGGCATGGCGTCTGGCGAGTCCGGAGATCTCGGCGTTGGTTGTCGGTACCAGCCGGGTAGGGTGCGGAACCGGCGCAGAGATTGGTGTTCGATCCTTCTTGGAAACGATTGCAACTCCCGACGCGGAGTAGCGATGATGTCGAAGTCCACCGCGTTCGTCCTCGTCGGCGACGGCCT
>CAZPZQ010000354.1:0-3315 GCA_964590745.1 uncultured Mycobacterium sp.
TGGTGCCGGCGGGTGGTGGATCGGCGCCGGCGGCATCGGTGGTGCCGGTGGTGAGGCCGGTGTCACCGGTAATGGTGGTGCCGGGGGCGCGGGCGGGGCGGCCGCCGGAGCGCTCGGCATCGGGGGCGCCGGGGGCGCCGGCGGCGACGGCGGGGGGGCCGGCGCCGGTGGGGCCGGTGGTGCCGGCGGTGTGTTCGGGTGGTGGCATGGCCTCGGTGGTGCCGGCGGTGCCGGCGGTGATGGTGGTATCGGCGGCAACGGTGGTGCCGGCGGTGCTGGCGGCGCCGGTATTGGCTTATCGCATGCCGTCGGCGGTGCGGGCGGTGCCGGTGGTGACGGTGGCGCTGCCGGCACCGGTGGTGCCGGCGGGTCCGGTGCCCACGGTGGTTGGAGCATCGCCGGCGGGGGTGCTGGTGGAGCGGGCGGGGATGCCGGTCTCGGCGGTGCTGGCGGTGCTGGCGGCGCGGGCGGTAATGCGTCCGGCTGGTCTTTCGCTGCCGGCTGGTGGTACGGCGCCGGCGGTGCCGGCGGTGCCGGCGGCGAGGGCGGCGACGGAGTCAGCGGTGGTGCCGGCAGCGTTGGCGGGGACGGCGGTGACGGTGGCGCCGGTGGTGCCGGCGGCAGGAGCGGGTGGCTGCTCGGGCCCGGTGGTGCCGGCGGCGTCGGTGGGGTCGGCGGTGACGGAGGTACCGGGGGCGGCGGTGTCGATGGTGTAGACGGGACGTTCGCTGATGGCGGTGATGGCAACGGTGCCGACGGTGGTGCCGGTGGCACCGGCGGCGACGGTGGCGGCGGTGGCGGCGGTGGCGCAGGCGCGCGAGGCAGCTTCTTCGGTCGGTTCTTCAGCTTCTTAGGCGCTGCGGGCGCTAACGGTGACGGTGGGGACGGCGGCGTCGGTGGCGTTGGCGGCGCCGCCGGCAGCGGCGGTGACGGCGCCGAGGGCATAGCCACCCACCTCGACGGCGGCAACGGCGGCGACGCCGGGAGTTCTGGCACCGGCGGGGCCGGTGGTAAGGGCGGCGCGGCGGGGGGCACCGGCGCTCATGTCGGGCGCGACGGGGCCGGCGGGGCCGGTGGTGCCGGCGGCGATGGCGGCGACGGCGGTGACGGCTTAACCGCGACGATGCCCGGCAGTGCCGGCGGTAGTGGTGGCAATGGTGGCGCTGCCAGTGACGGCGGTTTGGGCGGCCTGAGCGCCGACGGCTCGCGTGCCGTTCAAGGGGCGGGGGGTAACGGAGGTCAAGGCGGGGCCGGAGGTAACGGCGCGGCTGGGTCGACCGGTGCCGCCGGAGGTGCCGGCACGGCTGGGGATGACGGTGTCGAGGGCCGCCCCGATGGCACCGCCGGCGGTCAAGGCCAGACCGGCGGCACCGGGCAGGCCGGTGGTGCCGGCGGCGCGGGCGGCACCGGCGGCGCGGCCGGTCAAGGTTCCATCGACGGCACCGTGGGTGCGGGTGGTGTGGGCGGCGACGGCGCTCGCGGCGGTACGGGCGGCACCGGCGGCACCGGGGGTGCCGGCGGGGCCGGGTTTAGTTCGACGGTCGCCGATGGATCCGACGGCGGTGAGGGTGGTGCGGGCGGCGCCGGCGGGTTCGGCGGCGCTGGCGGAGCCGGTGGTGCGGCTGGAGTCGGTGGCTTCGACGGGGCCGGGCAGCATCAGGCCGCTTCAGGCACAGCCGGCGACGTGGGATTGCAAGGGGTGGGCGGCAACGGTGGTCAGGGCGGGATCGGCGGAAACGGAGCGGCCGGGAAGACCGGGAGTACCGGCGCTGACGGAGCGGACAACAGCGGCAATACCGGCGTGGCGGGCGGTGACGGTAGTCAGGGCGGCACCGGCGGCACCGGCGGCAGTGGCGGTCAGGGCGGCCAAGGTGGTACTGCCGGCATCGGGAGCAGTAGCGGCGTGGTGGGGGCCGGTGGTCACGGCGGCAACGGGGGTGGCGGCGGGACCGGCGGGCTGGGCGGTAACGGCGGCAATGGCGGGGCCGGCATCGACGCCACCGGCTTCGACGCCAACACCGGCACCGGCAACACCGGCGGGACCGGTGCGGCCGGCGGCAACGGCGGGGCGGGCGGCACCGGCGGGCAGGCCGGCTCCGGTGGCGGTGGGTCGCAGGGCTTGCAGGGCGTCGGAGGTAACGGCGGTCAAGGCGGCACCGGCGGCAACGGGGCAGTCGGCGGCAAAGGCTCGATCGGTGGCACCGGCGCGGCCGGAAGCAACGGCACCGCAGGTACCCCCAACGGCGGCGCCGGCAAGCAGGGTGACACCGGCGGACAAGGCGGGACCGGAGGCGCCGGCGGCGCCGGCGGCAAGGGCGGTGCAGCCGGGCTGGGTTCGACCAACGGACAGGTCGGTGCCGGCGGGAAGGGCGGCAACGGTGCGGCCGGCGGCCAGGGCGGTACCGGTGGCACCGGCGGAACCGGCGGGTCCGGCTACACCCCCAGCACCGCAGGCGCCAGCGGCGGCAATGGCGGCACCGGCGGTCAAGGCGGGGCCGGTGGAGCCGGTGGGGTCGGCGGCAAAGCCGGGGCGGGCGGCCTGGACGGAGCCGGAAACAACCAGGCCGCCAGCGGCACGGCTGGTGGGCAGGGCGGCCAGGGGGTGGGCGGCAACGGCGGTCAAGGCGGCAATGGCGGTAACGGCGCGGCCGGCGGAAAAGGCTTGATCGGCGGCACCGGCGCGGCCGGGAGCAACGGCACCGCGGGCACCCCCAACGGCGGCACCGGCAGTCAAGGCATCACCGGCGGGACCGGTCAAGCCGGAGGCGATGGCGGCTCAGGCGGCAAAGGCGGGGCGGCCGGGTTGGGCTCGACCAACGGACAGGTCGGTGCCGGCGGCAAGGGCGGCAACGGCGCCAACGGAGGCCAAGGCGGCACCGGCGGCACCGGCGGCACCGGCGGGTCCGGCTACAGCCCCAGCACGGCGGGCGCCAACGGCGGTGTCGGCGGCAAGGGCGGCATCGGCGGGACCGGCGGCACCGGCGGTGCCGGCGGCAAAGCCGGGGCAGGTGGCTTCGACGGAGCCGGCAACAACCAGGCCGCCAACGGGTCGGCGGGTCAGCAGGGCACTCAAGGAGTCGGTGGCACCGGCGGCCAGGGCGGCACGGGTGGCAACGGGGCTCAAGGTGCGACCGGCACCGCGGCCAACCCGAACGGCGGCCTCGGCGGTACCGCAGGCAAGGGCGGCAACGGCGGCGCCGGTGGCACCGGATTGACCGGCGGCGACGGCGGCAAGGGTGGCACCGGCGGGACCGGCGGCACCGGAGGCACCGGGATCAAGGGGACTGACGGTTCATTCAGCGGCGGTGGCACCGG
>CAZPZQ010000355.1:0-3288 GCA_964590745.1 uncultured Mycobacterium sp.
AGTTCCGCAAGTGCATCGAGTGCTTCTTGTGTCAGGACGTCTGCCACGTGATCCGGGACCACGACGAGAATAAGGAGAAGTTCTCCGGGCCGCGTTTGTTCATCCGCCTCGCCGAACTCGAGATGCACCCGCTGGACACCGCGGACCGGCGCGACATAGCTCAAGACCAGGCGGGGCTGGGGCTGTGCAATATCACTAAGTGCTGCACCGATGTCTGCCCGGAAGGGATCAAGATCACCGACAATGCCATCATCCCGCTGAAAGAACGGGTGGTGGGCCAGCGCTACGATCCGATCGCCTGGATGGGCCGAAAACTCTTCCGCCGCAGCGCCGATTAGCCGGCCGTTCACCCGGCGGCTTTTCCAGGTCGCCACTCCCAACCAGAAGCTGCCGGCGTCCGGCAGTTGACCGCTAGGCCTCGCCATCGGCCGCGGGTGAGGTCACCGGTTCGGCGTAAACTCGACCTCCGGACAGTGACGGAATCGAGCCATGGTCATGAAGACGTCTGCGGGAACCGATTCGCCCCCGGAAAACACCCACCGGGAAATCGGCGTCCCGACGTTCATCGAAACGGCATCGGGATCGTTCAAGCCGGTCGAAGAATGCTCGAAAGCTGAGATTGCCGCCGAGATCATGGCACTGCTTGCGCAAGCAGAGTCGACGTTGCGCCAGACGGGCCACCACGCCGGAGCCGTGGATGCAGAGACCCAAATCCGCTCGCTGCTGCACGAGGCGAAAACACTTAGCGATTACCTGAATATATGAGCCGCGGTGGATGATCGCCGAGGTGGAGCACACCCGGTTCGAGTCACCTAGCGCCCGGCCAACTGTAACGGCTGGGCCAGCTGCAGGTCTCGGCTAAGGCGCAACCGATGACGAGGGCAGCTAACCGTTGCGGGGTGCCGGGTTGATGATGCGACCCCAGGTGGATTTGTTGCCCCAGATGTTCTGACGCAAACCCTCCAACTGGAGAACCTGCGAATGATCGACGAAGAGGTTGATCTCGTTGCCGTAGTTCTTGATGTACCACTCGAATACCGGCGGATCTGCGGCTTCGAACATGACGTGCTCGATACCCACCCCGTTGACGATGGACGCGACCGGTCCGGTGTTCCAGGTGACCACGTTCTCGGTGATCCCTTCGGACTCGATCATGATGATCTCGGCCCCGGCGTCGAGCGCCTTCCTCGCGCGGTCCACCAGATCGCCGACATCTTTCTTCGTCTCGGCCGCCAGCTCCTCCTCGGTGGAGTCGCCACCCGAGCCGAACTGAATGCCGAGTTCCGGCTTGGCTTTCAACCCTGCCCGGGTCACCTGCTCGACCAGGCGCAGCAGCCCTGAAGTGGGCATGGCGATGAAGCCGACGGAGATCTCGATGACGTCGAAGCCGACCTCCTTGGCCTCTTTAAGGTAGTGATCGACGGCGTCGGGACCGTATCGCAGCACCGTCTCCAACCAACCGCCGGATGAAATGTAGGCGTCGTGTTCATGGGCGAGGTCGCTGAATTTGCGCACCTGCTCGCGCGGCAGCAGGGCGAAAGAGCCGCCCGCCCACTTGACTCCGTCAACCCACTGCCCGGCGACGTCCAGAACATCGGAAAGATGACGGATGCCATATGTCGAGTAGTACGGACCGCGCACCTCGGTGATGCCGGAACGACGTGGCTTGTCCGGCCGGTAGGCGCGGGGAATGAAGTCAAAACTGGTGTTTGCCATGGTGTTCTCCGTTCTGGGTTACCGGCGGGCTGCCCCCGCCTCTTTGTTGGCCACGTCATCCGTGGTGGCCGGATCATGCCGGGTCTGCGGTACCCGGCCGAGCAGTGCGGTGAGGTCGGTGATGGGCCGAGCGTCCAAATCGAAGATCACGTCGGCGATCTGGTCCCGCAGCTGTTCACCGGTGAAAGGTGTGACGAGCGCCCGGAATTTCGTCATCGCGTCGGTCCACTCGAGCGGATCGGTGAAGAAGCCGCGGTAAGTCGCTCGGAATGCCGAAAGAACGGTGCCATCGTTTAGTTCTACTTCGACGTCGGCCGGCATCTCGCCGGGAAAACGAGCCGTATAACCGGCGTCCGGGCACACCGAGACCTTCGCGAGTAACTCCTGCACATCATCGCCGAGGATGCGCTGCGGCGTGTACTGGGCCGGCTGCACCGCTCCGTCGAGTAGCGCCACGGCGACCATGTACAACAGTGAGTGGTCGGCCTCTTCTTTGGTGCGGATGTGGCGTTTGTCGCCCTCCTCGCCGCCGCCGATGATGTCGAAGGCAACCTGGAACGTCTTGATCCGGACGGAGGCGATCGAATCGGCATGGAATCCCGGCTGGCCGCGAATGTCGAGCGCTGCTTCGATCGACGACTGTGAGTGGATTTCCGCGTCGTGTTTTTTGATGATCGTGCGAAGTACGCTCTCCAGATCCTCAGCCGGCCAGTCGATGGTGAAGTCGCCGGCAATGGTCTCCTTGAAGCCTTTGTTTCCTTCGAAAACCTCCGCTGGACCGGTGATTCCGACCGATGCCAGCAGCGCGGCGAAGGTGCCCTCTTTGCCGACCTGCGGGTAGGCTAGACCCTTCCAGTTGGAGAGGTCGCCGGTCCGTGTCACCCGAAGTGCGTTATTGGCGGTACCCGAAATGGCAATCGCATGAGCGGTCTGCTCGGCGTCGAGACCGAGTGCCTTCGAAACAGCGGCCGCCACCGCATACGCTCCTTGCACCGTATGGTCGAACCCCTTAGCGCGCACCGGCGCTACGTCGCTGAGCCGAGTGTGCACTTGGTAGGCGACGGCAACCGCCGTCAGGAAATCTTTGCCGGACGCGTTAGCACTCTCCGCTGCAGCTAACACGGCGCCGATGTTGTCGGACGGATGGCATGTCTCACCGACCGCCAGGTAGCTGTCCATGAAGTCCAGGTAGCGACTAAGAGCGATGTTGTAGAAGGCCGCCCGGTCGGGCGCAGACTTACCGCCGCCGATCAGCGTGGACGCGCCGTTGTCGCCGAGGTTTTCAGTGAGCGCGCGGATAGCTATCAGCGGTTCGGCATCGAGCGCGGCGATGGCGACACCGATGGTGTCCAGCACCCGGATCTTCAACTGTTCCACGGCACGGGTGCTCAGCTGAGCGAAGGTCGCCTCGGTGACAAAGCGGGCGAGGCTCTGAACTTCGGTCATGACGAACCGCTCTCTTTTCGACCCCCCGTCTCAGCCCAACGACTACAGACTACGCCGCAGATGGTGGGGCTGCCGTCCGGTCGAAAGTGGTGGCTGAGGGCGGACCAGAGCACCTTCCTGGTTCCC
>CAZPZQ010000356.1:0-3287 GCA_964590745.1 uncultured Mycobacterium sp.
GCGAAGCTGTACGGCACCGCGGCGGCCTACCCGGTACTTGACCGGTGTATCCAGATCCACGGGGCGTTGGGCCTCTCCACCGAACTACCGCTAGAACGCTGGTTCCGCGACCTGCGGGTCAAACGCCTCGGTGAGGGTGCCAGCGAGGTGCAGCGGGAAGTCATCAGCCGTTCACTGTTGCGATAGGAGTCCTGTGCGATACAACCTGATGTTTCCGATGCGCGCGGTCAAACACTGGACTCAGTGGAGCCAGGGAGCGAGCCTCGCCGACGTCACAAGGATTGTAGAACAGGCTGGCTTCGATGGCTTTTCGATGTCGGAGCACCCGTATCCCGACAAAGAGTGGCTGGCCAACGGCGGGCATCACGCGTTCGACCCATTCGTATCGCTGAGTTTCGCTGCGGCCGCCACTACTCGCATCCAGGTGATGACCTACATCCTGGTGTCGGGATACCGCAGCCCCTACCTGACGGCCAAATCGGCTGCCAGCCTGGATCTGCTGTCCGGCGGTCGGTTCACGTTGGGTACCGGTGCGGGCTATCTCAAGTCCGAGTTCGACGCGCTGGGCGCTGACTTCAATCGTCGGGGCAAGCTGCTGGACGAGGCGATCCGCGCGTGGAAGGCCACCTGGATCGGCGAGGAGCACCGCGGACCGGAGTTCGGGGCGAGCGATCACATCGCCCTGCCGCTGCCGGTGACGCCGGGCGGCCCGCCGGTATGGATTGGTGGCAACAGCGCCGCTGCGCAGCGCCGGGTTGTCGAGATCGCCGACGGCTGGATGCCGATGGCGGCGTCCGGTGAGATGGCGGCCATCACCCGCGCCCGGCCATTGGAAGATGTTGGCACGCTGGGTCAGTGGATCGCGGATGTGAACAAGCGGCGCGCCGAACTGGGCCGTGGCCCCGCCGACGTGTCGTTCGTTCCGTTCGAAGCCGGTCTCCTGGCCGGCGTTGACTGCGAAGCGTTCTGCTCGGCGGTGCGGCCCCAGCTCGCCACGTACGCCGAGGCCGGCGTCACCTGGATCACCGTCGAGCCGACAAGTCGAAGCCTCAGTAACTTTCGCGCCGACGTCGACACGCTGGCATCACAACTGATCCATCGCTGACCATCGAAGGAGCCGCAGCCATGTCACTGCCGGACTTGGTTCTTGTCCACGGCGGCGAACACGCGGGAGACTGCTGGGATCCGACGGTTGCCGAGCTGCGTCGGCAAGCACCGGAATTGCGCACGCTCATCGTCGACCTCCCCGGTCATGGCGGTAAGCCAGGAAATCTGTGGACCGCCACCATCGCTGAGTGGGTGGAATCTGTGGTCGCCGATATCGAGGACGCCGGCCTCGGTGACATTGTGATCGTCGGTCATTCGATGGCTGGGGTGACAGTGCCCGGCGTCGTCACCAAACTCGGGTCGGCGCGGATTCGGGAGATGATCTTGGCGAGCGCGTTCGTTCCGCCGCAGGGCTTGGCGATCGTGGACACTCTTGACGGCCCCCTGGCCTGGTTTGCGCGGCGCGCCGCAAGGATCGGCAAGCCGATGAAGGTTCCGATGCTCGCGGCGAGGTATGCCTTCTGCAATGGCATGACTCGAGAGCAGCGCGAATTCACGTTGTCGCGGTTGCAAGCCGAGTCGGCACGCATCCCCGCCGAGCGCGTCGACCGCAGCGGTCTCCCCGACGACGTGGCACGTACCTGGATTCTGACCACCCGAGACCGGGCCTTGTCCGCTCGGTCCCAGCACAAGAGTATCGAGGCACTGGGTCTGGTCCAGACGGTGATTCCCCTTGACGCCTGTCACGACGTGATGGTCAGCCATCCGCAACAATTGGCTCGCATTCTGGCTGAGCGGTGCCGACAGTATTGCTGACCTCAGGATGACCTGGCTGCAGCAGATGGTGGCGGTGCACGCCAACAGCGACCGGTCCGCGGTGATTGACAACTCGTCAGTTATCAGCGGCCGCGAACTCATCCGAAAAGCCTCGTGTGCCAGCGACTTCCTGGCCGAACTGGCACTCAGCACCAACTGTGCCGTGCCGGCATTGCTGACAGCCAATGCCGACGCGCTTGCCCTGCTGTTGGGCGGGGCTGCGGTCGGCAAGCCACTCGCACCGCTCGGTCCGCGACTGACTGCCGGTGAACTGGCGCCTGCGGTACGCAACACCGGTTCGCCGATCTTACTGACCGAGCCCGCGTTCCTCGCGACGGCGCATGCGGTCGCCGAGGTCACGGGTGCGCGGGCCGTCGAGGTAACTACGCTGCCGCTATCGGACACGCCGCTGGCGTCGGCACCTGCCGGACCTGCGTTCTACCTGCACACGTCGGGAACGACGGGGTTGCCAAAGGCGGTCGAGTTCACCGGCCCGGTCCTTGAGACGCGCGCCGAGTTGTTGCGCGAACTCATCACCATCGGCCCGGATGACCGCTATGCAACTGGTTCGCCGATACATCATATCGGCGGGCTGGGCAATACGCTGGCCGCACTGCAGGCCGGCGCTACTGTTATTGCAACACAGCGGTTTTCAATTGAATGGTGGCGGAGTCTGCGCGAACTGGGCGCGACGCACTGCCTGCTGGTTCCGTCGATGATCGAGATGTTGCTGGCGGAAAATCTGCTCGATGCGGTGCCGCTACGGGCGCTGATCTACGGCGCATCTCCGATCTCTCCGACGACGTTACGCCGGATTCTCGACGCACTGCCCGATGTGGACCTGGTCAACATCTTCGGCCAGACGGAGGGCAGCCCCATCACTTCTCTGTCGCCGCTGGACCATCGACGGGCCGCTGGTGGCCACAGCGAATTGCTGCGATCGGTCGGCAGACCGGTCCCCGGATTGCGGTTACGCGTCGACAACCCGGACGAATCGGGAACCGGTGACTTACTTGCCGCAGCAACGCATCTTTCGGTGTGTGACGCTGACGGGTGGCTGCACACCGGCGACTTGGGCGCAGTCGACACCGACGGTTACGTATACCTGCGAGGGCGACGCCACGACATGGTGATCCGGGGTGGGGAGAACGTGTACCCACTCGAAATCGAGAACGTCCTCACCGCCCATCCCGCCGTCGCGGCGGCGGCGGTGGTGGGGGTCTCGGATGCACGACTCGGCGAGAACCTGGCGGCGTTCGTCGTCGCGGCCGACCCCGAACGTCCGCCCAGCCAAGGCGAACTACGGTCGCTTCTCCGTACGCGGCTGGCCGGTTTCAAAGTTCCGGCCTACTGGTATGACGTCGACGCCCTGCCACTCAACCCTTCCGGAAAGATCAACCGCGCCACTCTGCGCAATCAGCACG
>CAZPZQ010000357.1:0-3286 GCA_964590745.1 uncultured Mycobacterium sp.
GCAGGACATCATCGCGATTCTCGGTATCGACGAGCTCTCCGAAGAGGACAAGCAGCTGGTGAACCGGGCGCGGCGCATCGAGCGGTTCCTGAGCCAGAACATGATGGCTGCCGAGCAGTTCACCGGCCAGCCGGGCTCGACGGTCCCGCTGAAGGAGACCATCGAGGCGTTCGACAAGCTCACCAAGGGCGACTTCGACCACCTGCCCGAGCAGGCATTCTTCTTGATCGGCGGGCTCGATGATCTGGCTAAGAAGGCCGAGAGTCTGGGCGCCAAGCTGTGATACCGGTTGACTTAGCCGCGAACGCCCGCAGGAAGACGCTACGACTCCGGCGAAAGGCGGTGTGGCGTGCCCGAACTTGACGTCGATATCGTCGCGGTCGACCGCAAGGTCTGGTCGGGCAAGGCCACGTTCGTCTTCACCCGGACGACCGCCGGTGAAATAGGAATCCTGCCGCGACATATCCCGCTGGTGGCCGAGTTGGTCGAAGACGCGATGGTGCGCGTGGTCCGCGTCGACGAAGACGACCTGCGCCTGGCGGTACACGGCGGTTTCCTGTCGGTCACCGAGGAGGGCGTGATCATTCTTGCCGAGTCGGTCGACTTCGCTGCCGAGATCGACGAAGCAACCGCGCGTCACGACTCGCAATCCGGTGACCCCAAGCTGGCCGCCCAGGGCCGGGCGAGATTACGCGCCCTGGGTGTGATCGACTAGCGGGAGTGGTTCGATGAGCGCGCCCATGGCGATGATGGTCGTGCTTGTCGCGGTGTTGCTCGGCGCTGTTGTCGCGCTGAGCTACCGGCTGTGGAAGCTGCGCCAGGGCGGGACCGCCGCAATTCTCCGCGACACTCCCGCGATTGGCGGCCACGGCTGGCGGCACGGTGTGATCCGTTACCGTGGCGGTGAAGCCGCCTTCTACCGGCTGTCCAGTGTGCGGCTGTGGCCGGATCGCCGGTTGAGCCGCCGTGGCGTGGAGATCATGTCTCGGCGTCCGCCGCGCGGTGACGAATTCGACATCATGACAGACGAGATTGTGGTGCTGGAACTGCGTGACACCACACCGGACCGCAGGCGCGGATTCGAGATCGCGCTGGACCGCGGCGCCCGAACCGCATTCCTGTCCTGGCTGGAATCACGCCCGTCACCACGAGCTCGGCGCCGGAGCATGTGAAGAACCGAAACTTAACCGTCCCCCGTTTACTTCGTGGGTCGATCGGCTCGGTCACCGCCGGGCCGCCAGAGCACATCCCCATTCGGGTTGGCCTGCCTGGACAGGATGAACATCAAGTCCGACAGCCGGTTCAAATACTTCGCCGGCAGCTTGCTCACACCGGCCGACTCGGCCTCGACCGCGGCCCAGGCGGACCGTTCCGCGCGGCGCACCGCGGTTCGGGCGACGTGGAGCAGCGCGGACAGCGGCGAACCTCCCGGCAGGACAAAGGAGTTCAATGTCGGCAAGTTCTGGTTATGCTCGTCGCACCACCCTTCCAACCGGTCGACGTAATCCTGGGTGATACGCAGCGGCGGATGCTTGGGGTTGTCGACGATCGGAGTGGCAAGGTCTGCGCCGGCATCGAACAGGTCGTTTTGCACCTGCCGCAGCAGTGCCGCCGTCGAGTCGTCGGGTTCACCAAGAGCGATTGCGACGCCAATCGCAGCGTTGGCTTCCTCGCAGTCGGCGTAGGCGACCAGGCGCGGGTCGGTTTTCGACACCCGGGAAAAATCACTTAGCCCAGTGGTCCCGTCGTCGCCGGTCCGGGTGTAAACACGCGTGATGTGAAATCCCATGCGGTAAACGCTACCTGCGCATGCCCGGTCTCAGGCCGGAAGGGTTTGCCGGCCCGGCGCCGACGCTAACTACACTTAGCCAAGTGAGCGAGCGTTTCGTGGTGGCCGGGGGCAAGCGATTGTCGGGTGAGGTCGCCGTCGGCGGCGCCAAGAACAGCGTGCTCAAACTGATGGCGGCCGCGTTGCTGGCTGAAGGCACCAGCACCATCGCCAACTGTCCGGACATTCTCGATGTGCCGTTGATGGCCGAAGTACTGCGCGGTCTGGGCGCCACCGTCGAACTCGACGGCGCAACGGTGCGCATCACCTCCCCGGACGAGCCCAAATACGACGCGGACTTCGCCGCGGTGCGGCAGTTTCGAGCCTCGGTGTGTGTGCTTGGTCCGCTGGTGGGGCGATGCAAGCGGGCCAAGGTGGCGTTGCCCGGTGGAGACGCCATCGGGTCACGTCCGCTGGACATGCATCAGGCCGGTCTGCGCCAACTGGGCGCCACCTGCAACATCGAGCACGGGTGCGTGGTCGCCCACGCTGATAGCTTGCGCGGCGCAGAGATTCAGTTGGAGTTTCCCTCGGTGGGAGCTACCGAGAACATCGTGATGGCCGCTGTGCTGGCCGACGGCGTTACCACGATTCACAACGCGGCCCGCGAACCTGACGTCGTCGACCTGTGCACGATGCTGAACCAGATGGGTGCGCGCGTCGAAGGCGCCGGCTCGCCGACACTGACAATCACCGGCGTACCGCGACTCTATCCAACCGAGCACCGGGTGATCGGCGACCGTATTGTGGCCGCGACCTGGGCCATTGCTGCGGTGATGACCCGCGGCGATATTTCGGTGACCGGGGTCGACCCGGCGCATCTGCAGTTGGTCCTGCACAAACTGCACGATGCGGGCGCTACCGTCACGCAGACCGACGACAGTTTCCGGGTGGCCCAGTACGAGCGCCCCAAAGCGGTCAACGTCGCGACGCTGCCATTTCCCGGGTTTCCCACCGATCTGCAGCCGATGGCGATCGGGTTGGCGTCGATTGCCGACGGGACGTCGATGATCACCGAGAATGTGTTCGAAGCGAGGTTTCGCTTCGTCGAGGAGATGATTCGACTCGGCGCCGACGCCCGCACCGATGGACATCACGCGGTCGTCCGGGGTTTACCGCAACTGTCCAGCGCACCGGTGTGGGCCTCCGACATTCGGGCCGGAGCGGGCCTGGTGTTGGCCGGCCTGGTTGCCGACGGCGACACCGAGGTCCACGACGTGTTCCACATCGATCGCGGCTATCCCTTGTTTGTGGAAAACCTGGTCAACCTCGGTGCCGAGATCGAACGGGTACGATAAGGCAGAGAGCTAAACAATCCGGCACCGGGCGCGACTTCATCGCCGTCGATGTTGGTTGACTCTGCCCGTATATTGGAGTAGAGTAGCTAGGTTGCCTGAAAAACCGGGTGTGTTGTTTGAGAACTCAATAGTGTGTTTGGTGGTTTTTGTTTGTTGTTGT
>CAZPZQ010000358.1:0-3283 GCA_964590745.1 uncultured Mycobacterium sp.
GTTGGTAGTAGTCGTAGTAGGAGACGAAGTATTCGACCGCGTTGTGCGGCAGCATTCCCCGCAGTTCGTTGGCGATCTGAGCGGCCAGCGTCTTGTTCGGTTCGATGACCAGGGTGGGCCGCTGAACCCGCTCGATCAGCCAGGCAGCCGTCGCCGACTTCCCGGTGCCGGTTGCACCGAGCAGCACTACGTCATGCTCGCCCGCCTTGATGCGGCGTTCCAGGTCGTCGATGGCGGTGGGTTGGTCGCCGGCCGGTTGGTACGGACTGACCACCTCGAAGCGGCCGCCGGTGCGCACGACGTCTTCAACCGCACGGTATTCGGAGTGCGCCACGATGGGGTGTTCTGTTGCGAAAGCCACGAAACCAGCGTAGGCGCGTCCCCCGACGGTGCGGCGCCACACGGCCGCCGCTGAGCAGAACGGGAAGTGAGACCATTCTGACACCCGTTCGGAAGGAGGCGGTTCGCGGTGCACCCGCCCAAGCAAGAGGTCTTCGACCTGGTAGCCCGCACCAACACCGACCCCAAAGGGGTCGTTCGCGCGGTGGACGTCTACACGGTACGGCCGTGGGGACTGTATCTGGCGAGACCGACGCCCGGGCGGGCCCAATTCCACTACCTGGAGTCGTGGCTGCTGCCCGCTCAAAGCCTGCGGGTGAGTATTTTCCACTTCAACCCGGGTTACCAACGCGACCAGGACTTCTATCTGGACGTCGGCGATTACACCCCGGGACCGACCCGCTGGTATTCCCAGGACCACTATCTGGACCTGGTCCTTCGCACCGGGGCCGGGGTGGAACTCACCGACGTGGACGAGCTGATGGCGGCGGTACGGCACGGCCTGCTGACCCCGGACGACGCCGAACGCGCGGTGACCCATGCCGTCGCCGCCGTTGACGGCCTGTCCCGGCACGGCTACGACCTGCAGCGCTGGTTGTCCGGCAACGGTGTCGATCTGTCTTGGCGCGACCGGTAACCTCGGAAATTATGAGCGTCACCACACGGATCAGGGCCAGCATCGCGGCTGTGCTGCTCGCAATCCTCGGCAGCCAGCTAACCGCGGCGCCGGTGCGAGCCCAGGACGAACTGCACAACGTGACCTACATCGCTCGGGTCGACGCATGGACCAGCGGTAGCGTCGTCACCTTCATGCGGAACGACTACCAGACCGCCAGCGCGGACCTGGACGGGTTTGGCGCGCCGTTTCAAGCCAACGCCGTGCTGGCCGACCCCACCAAGGCGGGCATGGTGATTCGGCTGCGCTGGCCGGCTGCGGCGAACGTGCATTGCGAGATCCATGTGGACGACACCGTCGCGGTGAAAAGCGACCGGTTCGTCACCACCTGGGCGGACAGCAGCGACCCGCGCAACGGGGCCATGCTGTGCGGTGCCCTGCTCAGCGGCATGGCGTGAGCCGGCGACTGGTTATGGTCGACGGGGCAGCTACGGCCGCCACCCGGTGCCGTCGGCCCAGTCCCACGCGCGACGGTAAGCGTCGAGGAACCACGGCTCCTTGGCGTCGGCGTATTCCGCGCTGCTCCCGCCAGCCGCGGCAGCCTGCGCGGCTTTGCGTTTGACGGCCAGATAGTCGCTACGCACACTCGGATTGCCGCCCAGCCAGGCGACGAACAGCAGGGCGAACTGTTGGTTGGGCCAGCCGTCGACACGAACGTGTACGTTGGTGGGCCGGCCCGGATCGGCCGAGGCGTGAAACCGCTTCTGCCACAAGGACACGTTATCGGTGTGATCGAATGCGCCGACGGTACTGCGAGCATCCGGTTTGGTCATATCGCCGACGACGTGTTCGACGCGGGGGTACCCGGCGGCGAGCAACGGGTCGGCGATGGCGTCGGCAGAATCCAGCGATGGCACCGTGACCTGGATGTCGATGACGTCCTTGGCGTCCAGTCCGGGGATCGCCGTCGACCCGATGTGATCAACCCGCATCGCGTGATGGCCACATGCCGTGCGGATCCGGGCGACGATACGCCGGGCCTGCGGGCGCCAGGCCGGGTCGGCCGGCACCAGCCCCGGCGGGGACGGCACCGGGCGGCGGGCTTGGATGTTGTGCGCGAACGGCAGGATCCGCTGATACCAGAGGTCTCGGGCCTGCTCTACGAGTTCGGCGAGCGTCCCCGAGTTGTCCAGCCAGACGTCGGCGACCGCACGTCGCTGCTCTTCGGTGGCCTGGGCTGCGATACGTGCGCGGGCATCGGACTCGCTCATGTCGCGGTGCCGGACCAGCCGCATCACTCGGGCGTCGACATCCGCATGCACGACCACGACCAGCGGGAATAGCGACGCCATCTGCGACTCGACCAGCAGCGGAATGTCTTCGACAATCACCGCGTCCTCGCCGGCGGCAGCGATCAACTCGGTCCGGCGCCGCGCGACCAACGGGTGCACGATCCGGTTCAGCGTCGCACGTTTCTCGTCGTCGGCGAAGGCGAGTTCGGCCAAGGCCGGCCGGTTGAGCGCCCCGTCCGGCAGCAAAATGTTCGACCCGAACGCCTGAACCAGCTCGGCCAAGCCCTCGGTACCCGGCTCGACGACTTCTCGGGCGATGACGTCGCCGTCGACGATGATGGCGCCGCAATCATTGAAGGTGGCCGACACGGTCGACTTTCCGGCGCCGATTCCGCCGGTCAGCCCGATTCGCAGCATCGACGCGCCTATGGAGCCTGCGAAAGCCGGGCCCGCTATGCGCTGCCCGCGAGTTTCTCCCGCAGGGCGGCGAGCTGCTCGTCACTGGCCAGTGAGCCGCCCGTTGACTCTGCGGCCGGTGTGCCGTTCTCGGACTGCTGGGCGGCTTCGGCATGGTCCGCGGCGGCGAACTTCTCCATCTGCGCGGTGTGCATCTTGTGGCGCCGCTCGGCCTCGGCGTAGCGGGCTTCCCATTCGGAGCGCTGATTGTCGAAACCGGGCAGCCATTCGTTCGTCTCCGGGTCGAAGCCCTCCGGGAAGATGTAGTTGCCCTGCTCGTCGTAGCTGTCGGCCATCCCGTATTTCGACGGGTCGAACTCCTCGGCGTAATCCTCGTTGGCCTGCTTGAGGCTCAGCGAGATGCGCCGGCGTTCCAGGTCGATGTCGATCACCTTGACCATCGCATCGTCGCCGACCGCCACCACCTGGTCGGGCACCTCGACGTGCTGCTCGGCCAATTCGGAGATGTGCACCAGACCCTCGATGCCCTCACCGACCCGGACGAACGCGCCGAACGGCACCAATTTGGTGACCTTGCCGGGCACGATCTGCCCGATCGCGTGGGTGCGGGCGAAGTGTC